>CAYQTK010000038.1:0-28926 GCA_964420375.1 uncultured bacterium | reverse complement strand
ATCATTTATAATAACTTAAAGGAAGATAAAGGAGGATGTAGCATCATGCGCGAAGAAAGTCGAACGTCAGAGGTCATGACTTTGACCGAGGCCGCCAGGTATATACGGGTAAGTGAAAAAACTTTAGGCGAGATGGCCCGCCATGACCGGATTCCCTGCCAAAAAGTAGGTAGGGAATGGAGATTTTTAAAAAAGGCATTGGAAGACTGGTTGTATTCGGAAGGTGAACATTCAAAGAGTACGGAACTATCTTCGACTAAAACCCTACGTGTTTCGGGACAAAATTACAAACAGGCCGACCTTTTTGAAGAAACCGGTTTCAGGGACACTGCTTTTTATAAAAACGTCTCCAGCCCTTTACATCGGTGGGTCCCGTGGATAGCCGGTTTTTCCTCCTCTTTTGTTGAAGGCGTGCTCGATGCCGTGGCCGCACCCGGCAAAAAAATCAATGTGCTCGATCCTTTTGCCGGAGTAGGCACCACCTTGGTTGAAGGAATGAAAAAGGGACACAACGTGACCGGCTTCGAGATAAACCCTTACGCTTACCTGGCCTGTCAAGTCAAGCTGGGCGTAGCAGATTATAATGTACGACAACTCGAAAAAGAAATGGCCCTTTTCAAGGAATTCATGGAACAGAAGGCCTTAGGAAATGAGGCGCCGGACAGCCATGTCCCTCCGAACTTCAAGACCAAGTCCAGTTTTTTCAGTCCTGAAGTGGAAAGAAAGGTGCTTTTCGCGTTGGATTATATTTACGGAATAAATGACAGGCAGACAAAAGACATCTTTCGCGTGGCCTTGGGAGCTGTAATGGTGGGATTTTCGAATTATTCATATGAACCCAGTCTGGGAAGACGTGTTTCCGCGGGTAAAGAGGAAATAGAGGACGCTGACGTGGCCGGCATTCTCATCAAAAAGCTGGAGGCGATCACGGAAGACATAATATATTTTCAGGAAGTCCTTTCGAATAGGGCCAATCATCTCCAGGTTTCTTTGTATGAAAAAAGCTTTTTGAGATCGGCCTCAAATCTTCGTGCAAGCAGCATCGACTGCCTTATCACTTCTCCGCCTTACTTAAACAATTACCATTACATCCGGAACACCAGGCCCCAGCTTTACTGGCTGGGTCTGGCGGAAAGTCCCCACGATCTGAAGAGTCTTGAACATGACAGTTTCGGCAAGTACTGGCAGACGGTAAGGTCTTTGCCCGCTGTCGAACTTAAAGTACGAAGCGGACCCCTCGAAGTGGCACTGGAAAAGGTAAGGGAACAGAACCTAAACAGGGGAGTTTACGGAGGTCCCGGTTGGGCAAACTATGCGGCCACCTATTTTAACGACTGTGCAGATTTCTTTAAATGTGCAGGCCGGATTATGAAAAAAGGTGGCACAACGGTAATAGTGGTCGGCAACAACATTTTGCAGGGCGTCGAGATAAAGTCCGATGAAATAATGTCGGACATATCCGAAAGTTACGGTTTCGAAACAGTACGTTTTCACCGGGTAAGGACTAAAAGGACCGGTTCCAGTATCATTAACTCTTCAGTAAGGGCGGGAGTGACAAAAAAGAAAATCGAGCTTTACGAAACCGCTTTGGAACTTGTTTACAAGGGATGAATTATTTCTGATTGAAAAAGATTTCAACCTTTTTAAGAAGGTCGTCCTTGCTTTCCTCTTCCCGCAACTTCATGGCCCAGGGTCTGCCGGGATGCATTATGTCCCATTTCGGCTTTCTCATGCCCGTTCTGCCCTTGCCCGGGTCGTGGTTCCCAAAACCTTCAAGAACCAGATTCCATACCGGCTTGAAGTGGTTGACCAGGAACTGTTCTGCAAGGTTTATCCAGACGGGAAGAACAACCAGGTATCTGCAATAGAAAGCCTCGAGGTCGAGGTTTTCCGCTTGATCTATGCTCCTGCCATGTTGTTGGAGCCTGTTCAGTAGTTCGTTGCCGGTTGAAGGCAACACCTCTTCCCTTCCCTTTCTTCCTCCCTTGGGAATCGCCTTTCCCACGTATATGGGGATTTCGCAGAAAGTCTCCGCTATTTTGGCATAGGGAGCGAAATTACCCGTATAGTAAACCGCGTACACTCCGGCACCCTCAATTGCATTTATCTCCGAAAGAGGTCGGGGATCACTTTCCAGCAGGGCATTAACAACACTCCTTGTAAGGTTTTCATAATCCAAGGGGTCATACGCTTGTTTCATAACATCTAACTCTGGCTCATTATCATCTTCATAAAATAGTATTCAAAGTCATCGACCTGCACCCTGATCCATTTTAAAATCACGGCGGCGGTATAAGATTTTTGTCCTTCTGTTGCCTTATCAACTTTTCAAATGCCTGTCCCGCCATGTATGTCACCTGCTGGAGTGCTGAGAACTTGCCGGTGATTTTCTGGTCGTGGCCCATGTCTCCATAGAGCAGGGCGGCGACCTTTCCGCCTATGAAGATGGGCAGGATGAGCACCGAGCGGGGGGCCTGCCTGCCCATGGCGGCGATGAAGCGGTTGTTGATGGGAGTATCGGGCACGGGTCCCAGAAAGTAGGCCCCGGTCTCGAGCACTGTCTTGAACATGCTCCGTCTCGACAGGGGCAGCATCAGGGCCAGCGCGGTTCTCTGGTCGATGTCGCGACCGCGGGCGTCCAGTCCCATGAGCATGTCCTGGTTGACCACGAAGAGCATGGTCCTCTCGAAGATGAGGCTTGCAAAGTCGAGCACTATCTGGGCGATCTCGTTCCTGGTCAGGGCATGTTGCATGTCCTTGATCACGCGGGGAATGTGGTAGTCGGGGTATGCGGTCCTTCCCACCCGGTCCCAGAAGTCGTCCAGGTTCTCGGGAACGCCTTCCATCGCGGTTATGTCCTGGGGGTCCGGAAAGATGCCTTCCGGGTCCTGCCTGGCTGTTTTCTTTTTTGGCCTTTCCTGCTCCTGCCTGGAGGCCTCGTGGAGGAAAAGCCACTGGTCAAGGTTTATGAACCTGGCTTCCCTCTTAACGCCGTAGTACTTTTCCATGGCCCAGGCGATGTCCATCTCCAGGGCCACCAGGGATTTGATCTTTAGAGATGTGGCCTCTGATATGGCCTGGATCGAGCTCTCCCGCTGGGGATCGAGCATGGCGACCACCAGCATGTCGTCGTTTTTGCGCAATGGAATGAGCTTGTGCTTGAGGGCAAGCTCCGCAGGGACCAGGCTGATCACTTCCTCGGGTATCTCCTTGAACTCGTCCCTGCCCACTGAGCTGGTTTCGTACTTCTCCTCCAGCACCCGGCGCAGCTCTTCCTTGGTGATAAAGCCCAGCTCGAGAAGGTTGGTCCCCAGGCGGCCGCCGAAAAGTATCTGGCACTGAACGGTCTGGTCAAGCTGCTCCTGGGTGATCCTGCCTCTCTTGATCAGGATGTCACCCAGCCGGTCCTCGGGTCTGATCTCCGTCTTTTCCATTTGCAAAAAGAGTAGAACATACGGAGCGCAAGATCAACTGAAGCTGTATGGCTCCGGCTTCATCCTCATTCATTTTTCCGTTTCCCATTTCTTTTCCAGTTCCCGGACACGCTTGAACAGCTCGGGAAGCTGCTTGAGACGCAAGTAGACCCGCTTGGCACGCGAAAAGGGCATGGCGGGAAGGCCCCACACTGTCTCGCCGGACTTGACGTCGTCGGAGACCGCGGAATGTCCCACCACGTTCACCCGCTCGCCGATTGTTATGTTGTCCCTGATAACGCAGCCCCCGCTTATGATGGTGTTGTCGCCGATTATTACGCTGCCGCCGATTGCCGTGCCCGCCAGGATGACGCAGTTTTTTCCCACTCGAACGTTGTGGGCTATGTGGACCATGTTATCGAACTTGGAGCCCGCTCCGATCACGGTGTTGTCGAGCATGGCCCGGTCTATGGTGCAGTTGGCCCCCATCTCTACGTCGTCCTCCACTACCACCGAGCCTGCCTGCGGTTTCTTGGTATGGCCCTCTTCGGAGAGGATGAACCCGAACCCGTCGGAGCCGATTACGGTGCCGGCGTGAAGGATCACCCGCTTGCCTGTGCTGACGCCCGGATAAAGAACAGTCTGCGGATGTATGAAGCAGTCGTCCCCCACCAAACAGCCCGCGCTGATCACCGCACCCGCTGCTATCACCGACCGGTCTCCAACCTTTGCATCCTCGCCCACAAAGGCATGAGCACCAATGTGAACACCGGCTCCCACAGAAGCACTTTTCATGACAACGGCAGAGGAATGAACCCCCGCAGCAGGCCGCGGCTCGGGACGGAACTTCTCCATGACCTTTACAAAAGCGGCATAGGGATCGTAAGATACCAAAATCTGTACGCATTTTACGGGCAGCTTTTCCGCCACTATAAGCGCTCCCGCTCTGCTCTCCAGCGCGGCTTTCCTGAAGCGGGGATTTCCCAGGAAGCTTATGTCTCCGGGACCCGCGGCCTGCAGGGAAGCCACGCCGGTGATCTCGATTTCCGGGTCTCCGATCACTTCTGCCGAGACCATCTCGGCGATTTCTTGTACGGTCATGCGGGCGGGGGAGGGCATTTCTTTCTCCTTATTACTTTGCGGCCGGCGCCGCGTGAAGGTTTGTCATGGCCTGCGGTTTTGCGCCCGCGGCTTTCATATGCCTGGAGTAGGCCGACCGGTAACACAGGAAGCTGTTCAGGTTTCTAGACGAGTAGGCCAGGTAGTACATGGACTGTGCTTTTATGCGGTGAGCAAGCCTGTCTTCGGGATTGGCATCGAGCACCACGTCGCAGAGCTCGGCGCAGAGCTGGTGCTCGTGGTCTTCCTGTAGTTCGATGGCCCGCCTGAGGACGTTGTCCGCGCCCGCGATGTTGACCAGCTCGCGTGCCCTGTACTTATCGGGAAGCGGGTTCAGGCCGGTGCCGCCTCCCTTGTACCAGCCGGTGTAGCCGCGGTAGATGCCCCGCACCGACCAGCCCACCTGGCCGTAGTACTCCTGGAGGTAGGGAAGACGCGAAAGCCGCTCGGGTAGCTCGATCTCCTGCACCGCGCGGTCAACGCTCTTGCCTTCGTTTATGCATCGCACGGTCTCGTCATGCACGTACTTTACAGCGTCGCGGTAGTTTTCAAGGTGCTCGCGGATTCTGTCTTTGCCTTCCAGCGGCTCGGTGTGTCCGGGCAACAGGTAGCGCGGCTCGAGCTCGATGTATTTCTCGAGCGACTCGATCCAGTCCCGGACGGGACGCGGCTCGAGGAGCGGGGTGGACAGGTTGGGAAATGACGCGTAGTAGTTGTCGCCGCTGATGAGGATTTCCTGCTCCGGCATCCATATGGCCGACTGGCACGGGGTCTCGCCGGGTGCGGCAAAGAGCACAAAGCGTTTCCCGCCCAGGTCAAACTCGAACTCGTCCCTAAAGGTCCTGGCGGGTGTAATCACCTCAGGCCATTCCCGTTTCATAAACAGCGTGATCCTGTCTTTTGCAGGGATGGGAAAGGCGTACTCCGGTTCGATGAACCCGAACTGGATGGCTCGCGAGCGGTTTATATGCTCGGCCAAGAGCTCGGTCTGGTACTCATGGTAATCCAGGAAATCGCGGGTGGCGATAACCTCGACCCCCTCCTCGTAGAACACGCTCGAGCCAAGAGTATGGTCCTGGTGGCTGTGGGTGTAGATGATGTAGCGGATCGGCTTGTCGGATATGTCCCGAAAGATGGAAAGGACCTCGCGGGCGGCGTCCCTGCTGACACCGGTGTCGACTATAACAAGGCCGTCATCGGTTATCACCATGACAATAGTCCCGAAACCGTAGCCCACTGCCGCGTACACCTCGTCAGTGACCTTGACGGTCTCCGGAGCCAGGTTGGCCGTAATCATGGGAAGGACCTCTTTTAAGAAGTCCACCGAAAAGTCCGGGTCTGGTGGAGGAGTATATTCAATAGTTGACTCGCCGGGCAGGGAAGGCTCCCGCACAACCTTCTCCGGAGCCCGCCACTTAAGGCAACCAGCGAGTGCGGCCATCACAACGCCGCAGCAGACGCCCAGGACAAAAACAACAAACGTCTTCTTTTTCATGTCCCCCCCTCCCGAATGTGCTTTGAAAGGATCGTGATTTAAATAACACCAACATTTTTAAACCCTGAGATGTTGTTGTCAATTAAGCCCCCGGCCTTTTACCTGAGGATGGAGTCCCTGAGATATTTTTCCGTGGTATAATAACCTCGGTTTGGAAATGTACGGACTGGAGGGATATTAAAAAGGGAGGGCATCAAGATGATTGGCGCCGGCAACTCATACAAGGTTTTTTTCAGGTTGGTTTTTGTGTTCGCCGCGGCCGGGCTGTGCTGGTCTTTTTGCGCTTGCGGCTCCGACTCGGATGGAGATTGGGAAGCTGTGATTGTGGTCAACTCTTTGTCGGACATTGCCGACCCCCCTGCTGGTGAAGTCACATTGCGAAAAGCCATTGCAGACGTCCCTTCGGGCGGCAGGATCGAGTTCGCTCCTTCACTTGACGGCACAACCATCCTGTTGAGCAGGATCGGCGAAGAACATTCCATTCTCAAGGCCGAGGCATACGAGGGGTTCGCCACCTTTCTGGGTTACCTGGAGCGCGATTACGGCAAGTCTGCCCTCTACACCAGAAAGAACCTTACTATTGACGCCAGTGACCTTCCCAATGGCATCACCATTGCTTGGGACGGCGGCACGGAAAACCCGGCGCGTGTGCTCGCGGTTTACGGTAACCTTACCATGAACCACGTGACCTTGACCGGCGGTTATTCCAAGTACGAGGCGCTTTCGGGAGACCAGCCATATACTTTGGCCCGGGGCGGAGGACTGGCCACCTGGGGCAAGGCGGTTCTCAACAACTGCATAATCCACGGCAACCGGATACAGGGGGACCCGGACCCCTCCCGCGACAGGGGCGCCATGGGCGGAGGGGTTTACGCCAACCTGTTGATCATGAACGACTGCATCGTCTCCGGCAACCGTGCCAAAGGCCTGGGGGCTGCCGGCGGCGGTGTATACACGGTGGGCGGCGAGGGCATGCCCGAAAAGAACTCGATAATCCGCCGCTCGTCCATATGCGGCAACCGGGTAACCTCCCAGTACTCCTACGGCGGCGGAGTTTTCACCGAGGGCGGAGGCCGCGGAAACAGTGACTGGTTGAAGCTCATCAACAGCACCATAGCGGGCAACCTGGTGGAGGACAATCCCGACATTCCCGAGATCGGCGAGTATTACTATCGCGGAGGGGGTGTCTACATGACCAACGGGTCGGTGGCGATTTCCGCCTGCACCATCACCAACAACGTGGTGACCGGACATCCGGCAATCTTCCACGGCAAGCCCAACATGAGCGGAGGAGCGTTCGCCGCGACCATAGGCGACGCCCACGTGGTCGAGTACATGGAGATAAGACATTCCATCATCGCCGGCAACGTGGTGGACGGTGTCATTGACGACTTGTACACCGGCTCGCTCTTGCACTTTACCAGCTTCGGTTACAACCTGATTGATGATATTGACTTTGCCGAGATACTGGTGCCCATCCCGCGGTGGTGGTCATTGAGCCGCAAGCACTATCCCAAGCAGGGAGACGCGGACGGAGTGGACGCATCCGCGGTTCTCGATTTTGGCAATGCAGAAAAACATCCCCGGATCGTGTCGGCGGGCGTTTCTGCAGGCGACAGCGTTGTGCTGTGGTATCCGCCCGCGGGAGACGCTGTTGACCGTATACCCTCCGATCATTATGAAATTGGCTGGCCCCTCGAGCAGTACGAGGTCTTGCCCGGACATGACGATGATTTCCTCTGCCTGGTTATCGAGAATCTGAAAACGGACTTCGGCATGGGCCCGACATTCGGAGACGGGCTTACTTGTGAAAACGTGACCTGGCAGGGCACTGATGAATCATGGCCCTCCGACCCGGCGAACGAGGACTGGATCAAGTTCTGGCGCGACCTGGACGTGGAATTGGGAGACTCGCTGGGCACTGTCAAGCTGGGGGACAACTTCTGGGGCGACTTTGATCAAGGTCCCCTGGGAAGCAACCTCTACCTCCATAAAAGGGAGATCACCGAGAATGTCCTGCTCGCTGATCAGGACCAACTGGGTGCGGCACGCCCCCGAAACGGGAAGGGGGACATCGGAGCAATAGAAAAGTAGGGGCATCCCTCCTGCAAAGGATAGATTCTTCTATAATCCGGCCCGCTGTGACTGCTGCCTGCTTTGTTACTATGCTGAGCGATTTCCTTTAGCTTTATAAAAGAAGATTTGACGTACGAGCGGCTTCAGTCGCGACTGAAGCCGTCTCCATAATATGCCTTGTTTTCAGCTTGGCGAGAAATCGGCGAAAGAATCAAGACCCGCTGTCTCTCTTGCCGCGTGTTACTCTTTTCTCATCACGTTAAGCCCGTCCAGGGAGTATTGGTTGAGAAAGTTGTACCTTTCTATCTCTTTTTCCGTTACCGGCTTAACGGATATGGGCGCATCCATGTGAAGGCGCAGCTTGTCCTTGGAATCGTAAGCAGGCCATTTTTTCAGGCCGGGGCCGTTGGGGTCTCCATGTTTTGCGAAGTTGGCGTAATATGCCATTACGTCTTCCACCAGTGGTATGGCCGCCTGCCGGTTCTTTCTGCCGGCCACCAGCCTGGCCAATGTAAAGTCCACGTCCATGGCCCCGAACACAAAGGGCACGTCAAGGCTGTGGAAGGACCCCATTTTTTTGGGAAACCGCGTGTCATCCCAATCAAAGCGATAAAGGTAGACGGGGACCTCTTCGGATATCGTCTCCGAGATGTCGTAAGCTCTCGATCCCATGACCATGTCGGTGCCCAACCGGTGAAAAAAGTCTATCGGCCTTCTGAACCCGTCGTAGGAGTATAACTCCATCATCCCGTCATAGGCCGGCCCGGTGAGCTTTTTCATTGTCCTGTCCATGTACCACCTGGAGACCAGGGCGGTTCCCGGAATGGTCATGGTGTAGAGCTTGATCTCGTCGCGGGTGGTCCCGATCATGAGAGGGACATGGTGATACTCGCCTTGCTTCATGGATGATATGGGGCCATCATTGAGCAGGTAGTTATCTATGTGGGGGAGATAGAACATACCGCCGCTAAGCACCATGTTGCCGCCGGGGGCCTTTACCTCTTCGGCCGGCTTGCTTCGCAAACACTCGAGCACGTCTTCGTCTTCGCAACCCATGTCGGCAGCCCACTCGCGCCCTTTTTCGTACCCTCGTTCCAGCGTCTCGACCTGGTCGCAGGGACCGCTCATGATGATGGCCTTGTCCAGCAGGCCTTCAGTAAGCGGCGAGGTCATGAGCGCGGCAACGCTTATGCCGCCCGCGGACTGGCCGAATACGGTGACGTTGTCCGGGTCGCCCCCGAAGTTCGAGATGTTCACTTGGACCCACTTAAGGGCCCGGACCTGGTCGAGCATACCGTAGTTGCCGGTGCTGCCGTGGGGGTCTTCTTCGGCAAGCTCGGGCAGGGCCAGGAACCCAAGCGGACCCAGCCGGTAGTTGATGGTGACGATGACCACGCCATGCTCCGCGGCCAGCCGCGCACCGTCGTAAATATTGAACGTTCCCGACCCCGTTCTGAAACCGCCTCCATGAATCCAGAACATGACCGGGAAACTGCCCTTTTTGCGCGGCCTCCAGATATTGAGTACCAGGCAGTCCTCGCATATCTTGTCAAGGTCGCCGCCCGCGGTGATGAGCTGGGGCTGGGGGCAGGCCGGGCCTGTTCGGGATGCATCGAATACTCCTTCATAAGCCGGCGGAGGCTGCGGAGCCCTCCAGCGCAGGTCTCCCACCGGCGCTGCGGCATAATGCACACCGCGCCACGCACAAGCATCAAACTCATCATCAGCAACCCCCTCCACAAGTCCCTGCTCCGTGCTTACCGGCTCAGTGCAGGACACCCACTCTTGTGCGCCCGCAGGCCAGCAAACCAGTAACAAAAACAACACCACCGCGGACACCGCCGACTTTTTCATCAAACACTCCTTTACTCATCATTCTTGACCGCAAAATTATATCATGTGTTCTGCCGGAGAATACAGGAGGAACCGTTTTTTCAGAACAGCAGCTCCAGGTAGCGTAGGATGGCGGTCCTGGCTTTTGATTTTTGTTTTGCTTTTTCCAGGTAGGTCGCGGTAATTTCAGTGGTGTCCATTTCCACTCTTTTCCAGAAGACCTCTTCCTGGATGCGGGTGGTGATCTGGTCGGGTATACAAGCCAGGGTCTCGCTTTCTATGAAGCAGCTTCGGATGGTGAGGTTAAACGATCCTATGACAGTCCATTTTCCGTCAATGAGGAACTCTTTGGCGTGTAGGTATGATTTTTGTCGAGTCTGCTTGTCGGGCCCGTTTATTTCGTAGACCTTGATTCCCGCCCTGATGAGGTCATCCAGGTAGTTGAGAGAGAGAAAGTAGCCCGCGGCGTATCCCACTTCCTGGTTGGTCTCCTGGGAGTTCATGAGTATATGGATCTCGACTCCCCGGGAGGCGGCGTCCATCAAAGCGTCTTTCACCAGGCTGTCGGGGAGGACGATGTACTGGGAACAGATAAGGATACGTTCTTTTGCGAACTGGAAAGCGGTAACCAGGAAATCCATGGTGTAGTACTGGTCGAGCCAGGGCCGTGACTGGACAAAGCAGACCTCTTTCTTGCCCCTTTCGGAGACCTCTTCTTCAAGGGAGGATATGGCCAGGCTGCGTTTCTGATTGGCTGCAAAGAGGTTGAAGCTTTGTACAAACCCTTGACGGATATGATTAACCACCGGCCCTTCCAGGTAAACGTCCTTGTCAATCCAATAGGTGAAATATTTGTCTTCCAGATTTCGGCCTCCCAGCACTGCCTTGTCGGCATCAACGGTGAGGACCTTTTCGTGTACCGCATAGGACAACATGGGCAGGGCGGGAAGTCCCGCCGGGCCGCTGAACCCGTACATCCATTCGGAAGAACGGATCTCGGGCGACTTCTCGAGCTCGCGGCGGTCGAGGCCCATCTTTTCGAGCCACTTCCGAGACCTGCGGCTTTCCGGATTCTGACGGTGGTCAGGGCCCAGGATGGCCTTGTCGTCAACAAGCATAAGGTTGATCTTTTGTTTGCCCTCTTCGCGGGCCAGCTTTTCAAGCTCGGGAAGCTCGCGGGAAAGCACCTTTAAGTCTTCGGCTTTGTCTTCAACCTCACCGCGGTTGCTTTTCAAACCGAGCTGGAGCGTGGTTAGAGGAGAGACGGCAATCTGCGTGCTGAGATTGATAATAAGGTTTACTTCCACCCCTTGGGCGGCCTTTTCAAGCATTGTTTCCAGAATCTCTCCGCAAAGACCTCCCGAGGAGATGAAATACGTCTGCAAGTTGATTTGCCTTTGCGCATTCTTTATCATCTCCAGCCGCTTTTTGAACGCATGTTCGCCTTCGGTGAGAACCTCGACAAGGTTGCCCGCTACGATTGTGGTGTTTCCCGCCTTTTCGAGTGCCTCGCGGGCAAGGGAAGATGATATGTCCGCGTTAGAGAAGGGACACCGATAGGTAATCAACAGGGGAGCGAAATCGGTGGTTGTATTTCCGTTCGAGTCAACGACCGTGATGGGAAGGCGGTATTCACCCGGATCAGTAAGAATGGGGACCTCGAGGGTGGCGGTATATATGTTCTCGCCGGAGCTGGCCGGTTGCATGATGACGGGGGAGCTTTCCAGTAGATATAGCGGGTCCAGTGAAACCTCGGTTATGCTGGTGTCCTTTGCAGGGGAACGGACCCTGGCAGAGAGCCGAGTCACACCGTTGCCGTCATTGGGCACCACCGGAGGTTCAAATGATATCCGGTCGATTATTATGTCGGGAGCTTTGGCCATGAGAACGGAAGTGTCGTTTTAAAATTTGGCTATTTCAGGTGCGCTTCCTTATTCCGTTGTTAAGCGCTTTCTCATTCGGAAAGAGGAGCCTTTTGTCCTTCCCCCACTATGAACTTTGCTTTAAAGTATCGTTTCCTTATTTGGGGTGCTTCCTCTTCGAGCCATTCTTGAAGCCCGACTTTATTGATCCTGCACAGGTTATAGAGCTTGATGTTGTGAGGGTACCGCACGGCCTGGTCAGCCACCGGCGCCAGCAGCTCGCAGGGAAAATAGTCGCAATGGCAGCAAAGAGAGACCCCCCTTTTTTGGGCGCATTCCCAGGTCGCGCAGCCTTGTTCGGGAATATGGAAATGACGGCCGTCTTCCTGCCGGCAGCCCCGGCAAGGAACATCCTCCTGCGAAATCCCCATCTTTTCGCTGATCAGCTCGATCACCTTTCCCGAGATATTTTCCACGAAAAGCTCACATCGTCGGCAATCCAGCCCGCAGGGCGCGACCAGGTCTTCCCTTAATTCCATTTATCCGCTCCTTGGGATTATGCGATAAATGGTATCATTTCTAGAAGAGCATAACAACAAATTTTCGGAGTAAGGCATTCGGAATAGAACAAGGCTTGTTGAAACAATAGGCGACACCTTGGACGGAATGTCACTGCTTGCCTGATCTTCCCCGCATGCCCAGGAGAACCCGGTAGGGGCCGGGAGTACCGGGGGGAACAAAAGCCACTCGGTCGCCGGGATATGCCTTTTCATGAAGCCCCCGGCCGCGGCCGTTAATGAAAACAACCTCGACCATCTTTTGGGGGACCTCCAACCGGGAAAGTATTGACTCGCAGGCAATTCCCTCATTTGGAACCCGGAACTCCAGTTGGGCAGGCTTGCCGCGCTCTTTCAGCCATTGCTCCAGAAAGTGGAAGAAGACTACACTGACGTTATTGGTACTGATATCCGGATCCTTTCGGTGTTCTTTCTCATTGCCGTCCAATCCATGAAGCGGATGCTGAGAGTTATATCACGCCAGAGATCTGGAGTGCGGTCACTTGAGACCGCTTTTACAGGGGCCGGCTTTACGGCTCCCTCCTGCATCGGCCGAGTCAAGCCTCGTTCTTTAAAATGAGGGGACGAGCAGCCGCACTTCCAAAAACTCCTTTCCTTGCTTTTGCCGCTACTAGTTTTTATAATAACCTGTCAATCTTGTCGACAAAATATCGCGCTCCTCGCCGGGATGCGAGATGGGCGATTGGTCCGGCAGTTAAGGGAGGAACTGGTTTTAATGCTTACCTGGATTAGAAAGAGGTCCGGCTCCAGATGGGTCAAGATTTTGATGGTTGTGCTGGCGTTGACGTTTTTCGGCGGCTTCGGGCTGGTAAGCTCGACCAAGGTCCGCTCCTGCATGGGAATGGAGCAGCACAACAGAGAAGGATTAGTTTATGCCCGGATTGACGGCATGAATATAACTCAAACGGAATTTTCCAATGCTTTCAACAGGCAGCTTAACCGGCGGCGGGCCATGCTTCAACAGCAGAATCAGGGCATGCCCATATCAGAGGACATGATAGACAGGGAACAGCTTCGGCCGGAAGTTATGGATTCTCTGGTTGCGCAAAAGATCATCAACCGTGAGGCAAAGGAGTTGGGGATCGAGATAAGCGACGAAGAAGTCCGGGAGGAGATTGCGAAGACTCCGAACTTTTCCGACCAGCAGGGAAACTTCAGCCCTGCACTTTACCGTAGCATTCTCAGTCGCCAAGGCCTTAACCCTCAAGAGTTCGAAGAGATGGTAAGGGAGGGTCTGCGGCGGCGAAGGGTGCAGCAGGCCTTGACCAGCGCGGTGCGGGTGTTTCCCGAGGAGGTAGAGGAGCACTATGCATTTGATATGCAGATGATCAAGCTGGACTACCTGGTTATCGATCCCGCGGTAGTGGCTGATCAGGTGAAACCTCCGCCCGAGCGGGTAAAGCAATACTTTGAGGACCATCCCCTGGAGTTTTACTTGGGGGATACTCGGCAAGTGGATTACGTGTCCTGGTCGGCGGAAGGGGTCATATCGGGTATAACCGTGTCGGCTTCCGAGATCGAGCAGTATTACGAGGATGTAAAAGAGAGGTATATGACCAGCCCGGAGCAGGTCAACGCGAGTCATATTTTAGTAAAGGTCTCTCCGGACGCTCCCGTCTCGGAAGTTGAAGCTGCACGCAAGCTGATTAATGAAGTTCATGGCAAGCTTGAAGCGGGCGCGGATTTCGCCAAGATGGCGAGCCAGTACTCGGAGGACGCCACAGCCCAGGAGGGAGGCGAGCTGGGTTGGTTCGCCCGCCAGGAGGATGCCGGTGATTACCAGCTTCCCGCCATGGTGGAGGATTTCGAAAAAGCCGCGTTTGCCCTGGAGCCGGGCCGGATATCCGATCCCGTCCGGACCGACTTCGGCTTTCACATCATCAAGGTAACGGACAGGAAGCCTGCCGAATACAAGCCTTTTTCCGAAGTCCGTTCGGACCTGGTGTTCGATGTAAAACACGGTAAGGCCATGATGAAGATACAGAGGAGGGCGGAGGAGCTCAAGAACTCTGTTGAAGAAGGCAAGACACTTAAGGAATCTGCAGAGCAGGCTGGAAAGGAGGTACGTACCTCGAACTGGTTCCAGCTTACTGATGACAAGGTCTTCGGCATGGAAGACAGCGAGGTCATCGTGGAGAAGGCTTTTGATCTGGACAAGGGCGAGGTCAGCGAACCCATCCAGGGCCAGGACCATGTTTATATCATCAAGCTCATCAAGATAACCCCCGAGCATGAAGCCTCACTGGAAGAGGTCAGGCCCCGAATTGTGAAAAAGCTCACTCCCCAGGCCCGGCTGGAGCACACCAGGGAATATGCCAATACCCTCCTGGAAAAGCTCAGGGAAGGGGAAACGACCATAAAGGACGCTGCAGAGGAAGACGGCATAAAGTTTAATTCCACGGACTTCCAGGAGCGGGGAATGTTCTCCCTGCCGGACATGGAAGACTCCGAAGAGCTCATGGACCAACTGTTAGAGGTCACTGAAGACAATATCTGGCCGGAAAAGCCCGTCAAGGTGGAAGACAAGATAATCATAATCAAGCTGGCAGACACCAAGCCGCCCGACATGAGCGGATTCCCTCAGTATAAAGCGACCTATCGGCAGGAGATCCTGAGAAGAAAGCAAATGGAGGTCATGGAAAACTGGATCGACAACATGGAAGAGAAGCTCGTGACCTATACTGATAACTGGAAAGAGTTCATCGGTGAGAAAGACAAAGAACAGCCGGGAGAAGAAGCTGAAAGCTCATGAAGAAAGGGAAAGCACTATTATGAAGGCCCCCCTGCGGGGCCTTTCTTGTTTGAGTTGACCCGGGCCAGGGGCACCAGCAAGAAGACGATTGCAGAGAGTACCGCGGCCAATGCCATGCCCGCCTCAAAACTCATGGCCTCGGCTATAACACCCACGCCCTTGCCGGCGCCCGCTGCTCCCAGGGCGCCGGCAGCCATTACCAGGATAAACATGGTGCTGGAGGTACTTTCCGGCAGGTGCTCGGTAAAGGAGATGATGATGGGGAAGATGCCGGAGAAAAAGAACCCCGATGCAATGAAAAGGGCCTCGCATGTCACGCGGCTGTCCACGTACGGTGCAAACACCAGGCATGCGGCTGAGGCTCCCGCCAGTAAGGCCAGCGTCGCCAGCGCAGGCGCCCCACGCGAGATTATGCCCGCAACGCTGAATCGGCCCGCGGTCATTCCCGCCCAGAAAAGCGACAGGACAAGGCTGCTCCGAAGCTCGGTGCCTCCGCCGAACGCGCTCTCCAGGTACTTGGGGACCCACGAGTTGGGAACGTTCTCCGCGGCGATGTAACACAGGTTCATGACCACCGCCACCAGGAAAATCCGGCGGTGGTCCCGCCACAGGCCGGCGATTGCGGAGGGTCTCAACCCTTTCCCCAACTCCGGAGAGGGCAGGGGGGATATGATTGCGGCCAAAGCAGAAAACCCCGCAAGGCCAGCAAGCGCGTAAAAGGCCAACGAGTAGTCATAACCCAGCTTGACCAGTGCGCCGGAAGTGACCGGCGCCAGCATGACACCAGCGGAGAAAAAAGCATAGATCACGTTCAAAGAACGCCCTGCCGGGCCGCTGGTGGTGCGGGAGACAATAATGCCGGGAAGAGAGATAAGCATAACCCGGCAAAGACCGTACACGTAAAAAGCCAGGATATATGCCCACGAGTAGTGGGGCAGAAATCCGATCAGGAAGGCGGCCAGGCAGAGGACCAGGGGAGCCAGGACAAGCAGGCGGGAAGAGCGGCGCAAAAACATGCCCGCCAGCAAAAGCCCGGTGAAATCTCCGGCGAACAGTATGAAAGGAATAGTCCCTGCCTGGTTGTTGTTAAGCGAAAACTCGCGGGCGATCTCGGGAAGCATAGACCCCACAAGGCTGAAGCTGGTGCCTGCGGCAAAGATAAGCAGCCGCAGCACCCACGAGGCGCTTCTTGGAAGGGACGAGTCACTCATCGAACAGGATCGACTCTAAAGCCTGTTTGGCTGCTTCCTGCTCTGCTTCTTTTTTGCTTCGGCCCGTGCCGCGGCCGTATGTTTTTCCTTTGATCCACAGCTCGACCTCGAAGGTCTTCATGTGGTCGGGCCCGTTTTCGGCGACCACCCGGTAAACAGGAGTGGTCTTCATAATTGCCTGGATTTTCTCCTGGAGGGGCGTCTTGAAGTCTCCGAGAAAGAGCCGGGGAGCCAGGTCTTTCAAGAGCGGCTCCATCTGTCGCTCGGCAAAGGAGTAAGCGGCCACGAATCCTCCATCGAGGTAAATAGCGGCGATCACAGCCTCGTAAACCGCGGCCAGGATGGAGGGCTTTTCTCTGCCGCAGGAAGCGGCTTCGCCTTTGCCAAGTCGCAAACCGGAGTCGAGCCCCTGCTTGCGGGCAAGCCCGGCGAGTTGGTCGGTATTAACCATGGCCGCCCGGAAGCGCGACAGCTCTCCTTCTGATGACTCGGGGAAACGAGTGAAAAGCAGGTCTGATACAACCAGCTCCAGTACCGCGTCCCCCAGGAACTCGAGACGTTCGTAACAGTTCATGGTATAATCTTCTTGGCTTTCTTTCCTGGTCATCTCCTGGTGCTCTTCGTTGGCATAGGAGCTGTGGGTAAGCGCTTCCACCAGAAGCTCTCTGTTTCGGAACTCGTATCCAAGCCTCTTTTCGATTTGCGAAAGGATTTCGTCTTGCTCCATTAAGAGGTCTCCTCTAACCTGCAAAGGCTGTCTCATGCAGTGTCCGGGAGGGTGTGGTTATCACGGAGGACTTCCCCTCACCGACTCCTGTAATGCCTCCGTGATCTTCATCCGGGTTATATTACCACGGTTTACTTGATACTCCGTCTCCACCCGAATGTAGTTTCCGCTGATGCCGGTGGCTTTATTGTCGCTTACTTTCTCGAAAAGTACGTCAAGTACATTTCCCACCTGGGAAAGGAGAAAGCTGCGCCTTTTCTGTCTTCCTACCTGCCTTAGCTCCGCGGCCCGGGCTTTTATTATATCGTCGGGCACATGTTCTGTCATCTTTGCCGCGTCAGTGCCGGGTCGTCTCGAGAAGGGAAAAACGTGGAAGTAGGACACGGGAAGCTCCTTGACTAGTCCCACTGTATTCTGGTGTGCTTTGCCTGTCTCTCCCGGAAAGCCGGCCATTAGATCAATACCGATCCCTGCTGAAGGGACAAGTGATGCGATTTTTTCGATCATTTCTTTGCAGGTTTCGGGCTGGTAGGGCCTTCTCATGGCGGCGAGCACTTGGGCGTCTCCACTTTGGAGAGGGAGATGGAAATGAGGGCAGAAGAGGCTCGATGATGCGATGACCTCGATAAATTCTTCAGACACCGCCTGCGGCTCGATGGAGCTTAAGCGGACCCGCTCCGGCATTGCCGGCGCCCGGTCGATCTTTAAAAGGAGCTCGGTCAGGGAGGAGCCCAGGTCGAGGCCGTATAGTCCCAGGTGTACGCCGGTCAGCACGACCTCTTTGAAGCCCCGGCAGGCCAGGCATTTTAGCTGATGAAGCACTTCCGGGGCCGGCAGGCTCCTGCTTTTGCCGCGTGCCAGCGGAACAATGCAATATGAACAGAAGCTCGCGCACCCGTCCTGGATTTTGACCACCGGACGGAACTTGTGCTGGGAGCCGCCTTCCGGATGGAAGAAGAAGGGGCCCTCCCGGCATTCCTGTCCGCCCAGGTACTCAATTACCCGACTGCGCTCGTCCGGGCCGGCAACGATGTCAGCTCCCGCAGCGAGAAGTGAATCGGGCGACGTGCGGGCCAGGCATCCGGTAGCCGCGATCCCGGCCTCCGGGCTCTGACGGCGGGCGCGCCGCACCATCTGCCTGCACTGGTAAGCGCTCTTGTGCGTTACCGCGCAGGTGTTGATGACGTAACAATCTACGGGCTCATTTGTCCGGGGCACACCGGCAAGTTCCTTGACCCGATAGCCCGCGGATTCCGCCCCGGCCATCATTGCTGCGGTGTCGTATTGGTTGGAACGGCATCCCAGGGTGATGAAAACCGCGAGGGGCGGGGTTGTCTTAATATCTTTCATGGAGAGCCTTTGACGGGCAAGGCGGAGATCAGCAGTTGTTCAGGCGAACATTGCCGGGTAAAGGTTCCGCATCCCAGGACCTCCCGGTCGCGATAAAAGACTGCGTACTGGCCGGGAGTGATAGCGCGCCTATTCCGGTTGAAGTGAATTTGCGCCTCGCCGTTGTCCCCGTAGCTGAGCCGTCCGGATGTCTTCTTTGTCCTGTATCTTTCCTTGATGCTGATCTTTTCATGGGGCCCCGGCGGAGGAGCGATCCAGTGCAGGTTGTCAACCATGGCCCGGTTAGTGTAGGTGCAACTCCGGGGTCCCACAATGAGCCGGTGGCGCTGCGTGTCTATGTCTACAACGTAGTGGGGCTCGATTTTAGAAATCCCCAGTCCCTTTCTCTGTCCGATGGTGAAGTGGTGGATGCCGGGATGATAAGCCATCACCCTTCCTGCAAGGTCCACGATCTCTCCGGGCGGCGGGGTGTTGCTTTGCAGAATCCTTTCCACTGTTGCCTGGTAGCCCTCTTGGTCTACGAAACAGATGTCCTGGCTCTCCGGCTTGTCGAAGTTGAGAAAGCCCGCCTTTTCGAGCTCTTCTCTTATCAGGTCTTTTTCATACCATCCCGCGGGAAGGACCAGTCTTTCGAGCTGTTGTGGTGTGAGCCTTGCCAGGAAATATGACTGGTCCTTGTGCCTTCGTGCTCCGCCTTGGAGGCTGAACCTGTTCTGGTCAGGACAGTACTTGACCCTGGCATGATGGCCGGTGGTTATGACGTCGGCTCCGTGTTGTTCAGCGAGTTCGATCATCGTCCTGACCTTAATACAGGGGTTACATATAACGCACGGGTTGGGAGTGAGTCCTTTGCCGTAAGAGCATGCAAAGGGAAGTATGATCTCGTTGTAAAACCGGTCGGAGACGTCCACGACATGGAAAGGGATGTCCAGCCACGCCGCGGCCTTCTCTGCATCGCGGGCATCCTCCCTCCAGGCGCCGAACTCGCCCATGTGAAGGTGGACGCCGATGACTTCCACCCCCGCCTCCAAGAGCTTGAGCGCGGCAAAACTGCTGTCAACCCCTCCGCTCATAGCGGCAATTGCCTTTCGGGGAGGCTTGTCCGGCTGGGGCAGGAAGTTCTGGGCTTTATGGGAATGTGTCATGGACGCAGTCTAAACAAACGATATTAAAAATGGCGGGATAGAAAGCAATACTTCGTCTCCGTCCCTGCCGTCGGCGCAAAGGATACTATACATTAACCTAAATTTATGATAAAGTAAAAATAGAGATTTTTCTATATGGAATCCGGGTGGAAAAGCCTCGGAAGCTCGAATTGAGAACGGTTTTCGGGTAAAAAGGTCGAAGATGGCCTGTCTGCCCCGTGCAGAAGCGAAAAGGAGGATGTTCCCCGTGGCTGATACTGAAGAAGACAAAAGCAGAGAAGAGAAGGGCAAGGGCATATCCAAGAGCAAGCTTCTTAAGGTTCCCATCCGGGTGCGCTCCCAGGACGGCGAGTATGACGAAGAGTTCATGGACTACGTCCTGGAGGTGGACAAGGACAGGATTTATATCAAAACTGAAGACCCCTTTCCGCAAGGCACTGTTGTGCATCTCGGTCTCGACCTTCCCGGAGTTAAGCGGACCATCCATTTCAAAGGCGAGGTAGTAAGGATCAATCCTTATAAGCCGGAATCGGAGAACGGGCTTGATC
This sequence comes from uncultured bacterium, assembly GCA_964420375.1. GTDB lineage: Bacteria > RBG-13-61-14 > RBG-13-61-14 > RBG-13-61-14 > DATKZS01 > CAYQTK01. The sequence continues at coordinate 8,817 of CAYQTK010000038.1, read as the reverse complement.
CGGGAATGGGCATCATCTTCGAGAGGGTGAGCTACGATAACCGCAAGCTGGTAAACGACTACCTGGAAAGGATAAGCTCTGACGAACGTTCCGGCGAGTACTCCATGTTCCTCTCTTGGGTGCAACGGATCAGCCGGCCCATGGGCACCCGCGAAAGGGAACGCATCAAGAAGGACCTGTTAAAGGTCCTCTATAGCTCCAAGGAAGAGCCGGTCGCGGATTCGAAAAGAAAGAAAGCTCCCGGCGAGATGGAGCTTATCTCCAAGGTGCCTCTGTTCGAGGAGTTCGACGATATCGAGCTTGAGCAGGTGTCAAAGATCATGATCCGGGAGGAGCTAAAGGCAGGTCAGGCGGTTTTCGAGGAGGGAGATGTTGGCGACCGGATGTATATAATCGTTGAAGGGTCCGTTGATATAGTCAAGTCCTCTGAAAAGGGTCCCGGCCAGGTGCTGGTCACCTTAAAGGGCGGAGATTACTTCGGAGAGATGTCCCTGATAGATGACGCGCCCCGCTCGGCGTCTGCGCTGGCAGCAGAGGACAGTGTTATTTTCAGCATCAAAAAGAAAGACCTTTCGCTTCTTCTTGACCGGGAGTCTTCCATCGCTGCCAAGGTCTACAAGTTCTTCGTGCATACCCTGAACGAAAGGCTCCGGCAGACCAACGAAAAGATCAAGCAGTTCGTTTCCATGGCCACCGAGATGAGCCAGTCCTGAAGCTTCTTTCAAGCATTAAAAAAGCCCGCCGGACTATGCCGGCGGGCTTTCTATTGTTAGTTGCTACTCTTTTACAGCAGCGGTGCGATAACCAGTGACACCACGGACATGAGCTTGATGAGGATGTTCATGGAGGGGCCGGAGGTGTCCTTGAAAGGATCGCCTACCGTGTCTCCGATGACCGCTGCTTTGTGTGCCTCGCTTCCCTTGCCGCCGTGGTTTCCTTCCTCGATGTACTTCTTGGCGTTGTCCCAGGCGCCTCCGCCGTTGGCCATCATCAGGGCCAGCAGCACTCCGGTGGCGAGCACTCCGGCGAGCGCACCTGCCAGTGCTACTGCACCTCCCAGCCAGAAGCCGATGATCGGGGGTGTGGCCACTGCTATGACGCCGGGCAGGATCATTTTTCTCAGCGCCCCCTTGGTGGCGATGTCCACGCAACGTGCGGAGTCGGGCTTGGCTTTTCCTTCCAGGAGGCCGGGAATTTCCTTGAACTGGCGTCTTATCTCGTTGATCATGTCAAACGCGGCAGATCCCACGGCAAGCATGGTTCTGCTCGCCACCAGGAATGGCACGAAAGCTCCTATAAAGAGCCCTATGACCGCCTTTGGCTTGGTGATGTTGACCACCAGGAGGTCGATGACGTCTGGAGTTGCCGGGTTTGCATCCACTGCCTGGGTATATGCTGAGAAGAGCGCCAGGGCTGTCAGTGCCGCGGAGCCGATGGCGAACCCTTTTCCAATGGCCGCGGTGGTGTTGCCGAGTGCGTCGAGCCCGTCGGTGATCTTCCGGGTTTCGGGGCCCAGCCCTGCCATCTCGGAGATGCCGCCGGCGTTGTCTGCAATGGGCCCGTAGGAGTCCACGCTCATGGTTATGCCCACGGTGGCCAGCATTCCCACTGCTGCGATGCCGATGCCGTAGAGTCCGGCGAAGTAGTTGGCCACGAAGATACCGATGCAGATCATGATGATGGGCGCTACCACGCTTTCCATTCCCACGGCGATTCCGTGGATGATGATGGTAGCGGGGCCGGTTTCTCCCTGCTTGGCAATGTCGCGGATGGGCTTGCCCGCGGTGTAATACTCGGTGATAAGTCCGATGATTACACCCACCAGGCATCCCAGGGTCACCGCCCACCAGATATTGGCCCGTTCCGCCAGGGCGTTCCACCTGGCTTCTTCCGCCGTGGTTTCCGCTGCCGCTGCCGCTGCCTGGGCGCCTTCGCGAAGGGCATCATTGATTCCCAGAAGCCATATCCAGACGAGAGCCAGGACAATAAACAGACCTGCGGCGATCATCATGGAGTAGCGCAGCGCTGCTGCCGGGCTGTACTGTTTGAGCCAGTCGATGCTCTTTATGCCGACAAAGGAGCAGAGCAGTCCGATGGCGACCAAGAACAGGGGCAGGCTCATGAAGTAAACGGTTAGCCCGGAGTAGGTGCTGGTAGCCGCCCATGTAGCGCCGATGGCTATGGTCGCCACTATGGAGCCGACATAGGACTCGAAGATGTCGGCGCCCATGCCCGCGGTATCGCCCACGCAGTCGCCCACGTTGTCGGCGATGACGCCCGGGTTTCGGGGGTCGTCCTCGGGTATGCCGGCCTCGATCTTGCCCACCAGGTCGGCGCCAACGTCAGCGGCCTTGGTGTAGATACCGCCGCCTACGCGGGCGAAAAGTGCGATCGAGCTGGCGCCCATGGCGAAGCCGTTGATGTTGGCTGGACTGAACCCGAACCAGCAGTGGAGGATGTAGAGGATGGCGATCCCCAGCATCCCCAGGCTGGCCACGGTGAGGCCCATTACGGTTCCTCCGTTGAAGGCCACTTCCAGTGCCCGTCCCTGGCCTTCCTGGTTGGCCATCCACGAGGTCCGCACATTGGCCCGGGTGGCGGCTTCCATTCCCACGTAGCCCGCGGTCATGGAGCAACTTGCGCCCACGAGGAAGAAGAGGGCGGAGAGAAAGGTGATCTGCCACCAGAGCAGGATGAACACAATGACCTCGAATACAAGAAGATACTTGTACTCCGTCTTCAGAAACGTCATGGCCCCGGTGTGGATTTGTTCGGCCAGGTCCTTCATAACGTCGTTGCCGGGCTCGGTGTCGGAGATCTGGTTGTAGAGCTTCTTAGCGTAGGAGAGGCCGATAGCAGCTACAACAACAACCCCGGCCAGCCCCAGCACATACATAATGCCGTAGCGGAAAAATGTGTTTACAAACCAGTCCATTCAAATACCTCCTTACTGTTACTTGAAATTGAACTTATTCATGGCAGCGTCCGCTCCTTCAAACACCACGCAAAGAGCGGCACGCGCCCCCTTCTCCAGAGCATTTTCCAACTCCTCCCTTTCCGAGGGGGAAAAGGGAGAGAGTACGTAATCTACGGTCTCTTCTTTGTCCACGGGCTTGCCGATGCCGAACCTTACCCTTGCAAATTCATCGGTTCCCAGGTACTTGATTATCGAGTCTATGCCCTTGTGTCCTCCCGAGCCTCCGCCGGCCTTGACCTTTATCCTTCCGGCAGGAAGGTCCATGTCGTCGTGTATTACCACCAGCCGGGCCGGCTCGACCTTCTGTCCTTTCAGACACTCTTCTACGCTGATGCCGGAGAGGTTCATGTAAGTCCTCGGCTTCAATAGCAGGATCTTTTCCCTGTCTATTCTGCCGGTCCCGGTCCTTGCTTTGTACTTGAAGCTCCGGACCTTGATCCCGTTTTGGCGGGCCATATAATCAATGACCATGAATCCGGCATTGTGCCTGGTGTCTTTATAGTTTCGGCCGGGGTTCCCCAGACCGGCGATAACATGCATGATAAGGTCTCAGGACTTATAAACGAGGGAAGGGAATTATTCCTCTCCCTTGTTCTTTTCGCCTTCTCCGGAAGTCTCTGCCCCTGCTTCTCCTTCACCTTCTGCCTCGGCTTCTTCAGCGGCTTCCTCTTCCTCCGGCAAGGCTTCAGCCATTACCCGCGGCGGAATCACGGAGATCACAGTCGCCTGCTCGTCATCCAGGATTTGGGCACCCTCGTGGACGTAGAGATCGGCGACCTTTACCATGTCGTTAATGTCGAGGTGGGAGACGTCCACGTCAATGGACGCAGGTATCCGGTCCACCGGCGAGATCACTTGCAGGTATCTGACGTGCTGTTCCAGAGTGCCGCCCATGTCCACTCCTTTGGCGTGTCCTCTGATGTTGAGAGGAACGTCCACCTTGAGCGGCCGGTCTTCGTAGACCTCCATCAGGTCCGCGTGCAGGAAGTCCCGTGTCAGGGGGTTTCTCTGAAGGTCCTTGACCATAACTATCTTGCCGTTTACATAGGAGTCGTCCGTGGACAGCCGGAGCAGGGTGTTTCGTTTTTTGGGAGTATCCAGGGCTTCGCGTAGAGCCACGGGGTCCATGGTAAGGCTTACCGGGCTTGACCGGAACCCGTAAAACACTGCGGGTATCTTTCCGTTTTTCCTGAGCTTACGGCTTACTCCCTTTCCGGATGCCTGCCTTATTTCAACCTTAAGCTCGCTTGCTTCCGCATTATCGTTCTGTACAGCCATGATGAACTTCCGTCCTTTCCAACATATAAAAATACAACAAGGCTTCTATTATACACTAAAAACCTTGCCGGTTAAAGCCCTTTTTGAAAAATATCAGACGAAAAGAGATGTTACCGAATCTCCCCGGTGAATTCTCTTTATGGTTTCACCGAGCAGGGGGGCTATGGATACCACCTTTATCTTGTCAATCATCTTTTCCTGCGGAACGGGCACGGTGTCCGATACCACGACCTCGACCAGATCGCTTTTTACCAGCCTGTCCTTGGCCGGGTCAGACAGCACTGCATGTGCGGCCATGGCCCTGACTTCCCCGGCCCCCCTGTCAAGGAGTATTTTGACGGCCTTTGTCAAAGACCCCGAGGTGTCGATGATATCATCCACGATAAGGCAGTTCTTGCCGCGGACATCGCCGATCACGTGAAACATCTCCATGGCGTCCTCGTTGCCCGTCCTTCTTTTGTCCACTATTGCGAGCTCGGCGTCAAGCCTCCTGGCATAGGCCCGCGCCCGGGCCACTCCGCCGGCGTCCGGCGAGACAATGACCAGGTCCTTGTACTCCCGGCCTTTTATGTGCTCGATAAACACGGGCAAAGCGTACAGGTGGTCCACCGGGATGTCGAAGAACCCCTGGATGGCTTCGGCGTGAAGGTCCATGCATATGATCCTGTCCGCGCCCGCCGCGGAGATAATGTCCGCCACCAGCTTGGCGGTTATGGGCACGCGGGGCTGGTCCTTTTTGTCGGACCGGGCGTACCCGTAATAGGGGACCACCGCGGTGATGGAGTTGGCGCTCGCTCGCTTGCAGGCGTCCATGATGATGAGCAGCTCCATCAGGTTGTCGTTCACCGGCCGGCAGGTCGACTGGATCACGAATACGTCCCGCTTCCTGATATTTTCGTTTATCTTTACAAAGGTGTTGTCGTTTGCGAACTTGAACACCTCCATATCGGAGAGGGGGACCCCGATATAGGCGCTTATCTTTTTGCACAGCTCGGGATGGGCCGTTCCCGCGAGCAAAATCAGGTTGTTCTCCATGAGCACACCTTCACTTACTGGGATTCTATAATAAACCGGTCCTGGCTGGGGCGGCAGGATTCGAACCTGCGTATGCGGGAACCAAAATCCCGTGTCTTACCACTTGACGACGCCCCAACCCGAATATTCAGACTGCATCCGTCATACGCTGAGTTCCTGGGAATCCGACTCCCTTTCCTTGTCTTTTTCTTCCAGGTTCCTGATCTCTTCGATATGTTCGCCCGATGCCTCCTCGTAAGCGCGGAGGACAGCGGTTTCAAGTTTTTCTCGTGTGTCCCGGTTGATGGGATGGGCGATGTCCCTGAATGTTCCGTCTTTGCGTTTCTTGCTGGGCATGGCTACGAAATAGCCCTTGGGTCCGTGAATGACCTTTACGTCCCGGACAACAAAGCACTCGTCCAACACCAAAGTCACATAGGCTTTTAACTGGTCCTGGTTAACTAGGGTAACTTTTACTTCCGTGATTTCCATCTCCACAGCTCCTTTAAATAGTGTCTATACTAATTGCTTTATGATGGCCCCTACAAGGGGCCGGCAAACAACCGCCTCCATGTTTGATCTGCCCAAAAGATGCCCGGCAGCTTCCCGCGCAGCATCTTCACTGTCGAAGATACCGAAAACCGTGGGGCCCGATCCGCTCATAAGCGAGACCTTGCAACCCAAGCCGTAAAGTTCTTCCCGAACTTCGCGTATCAAAGGGTGTCGGCTTGAAACTGCGGGCTCGAGATCGTTAGTGAACTTTTCGGGCCGATAAGGAACTCTTTCCTGACAAGGTGGATTCAAGATATCCCCTTTTCCATTCTTTGTCAAATCCCAGTAGGAATAGGCGCGGGACGAACTGATACCGAAGTCAAAGCATACGATCACATAAAACCAGGAGGGGAGGGATGGAGCGGGCTCGAGTATCTCGCCGCGGCCGCTTACCAGAGCGGGAGATTGAAAAAGGAAGAAGGGAACGTCCGATCCGACCCCGGCCCCCAAAGAGCAAAGCTCGCTTCGGGACAGGTTTGAACCGGTAAGTACGTTCAAGCCGTGGAGCACACAGGCGGCATTGGAAGAGCCGCCTCCCAGGCCGCCGGCCACGGGGATTCGTTTTTTGACATATACGCTGACGCCCTGCTCATGTCGGGGGACCTGCTCGAAGAAAACGCGCGCGGCGAGGTGGCAGAGGTTGTCCCCGCCACGGGGGACCCTGGGATGGTCGGTATTGATCTCGATATCCGTGCCGCCAAGCGTGATCTCGACCTCGTCCGCCAGGTCTGTCGCGGTGTTGAGAAGACAAAGCTCATGAAAGCCGTCTTGCCTTACTCCCCGGATTTCCAGGTACAGGTTCAGCTTGCCCGGGCTCAACAGCAGGAGCTTTTTCTCTTGCGCTGCCATCCGTGATCAGTCCCCGGAACACTGCTCGTGCCTTGTCAAGAGCTTTTTGTCGTCTCCAAAAATAATTTTAGTGTGAGCGACGGAAGTCGCGACTAAAGTCGCTCGCTGTGCGTCGTTTCAATCTTAACAAGACACTAGTGTCTTGTTAAAAGCTTTTTGGGGAATAGAAATTAATCGTGCGAGCGGCTGATACCGCGATCTTCATTGGATCCGTTCCCCTTTTTTCGAGTGACAAAGCACTAGTGTGTGCTCACAATTGTTTTTGTCGCTTACAAAAAGCAGTGCTTTTGTGCGAACAACTTCAGTCGCTCGCACGCAACTTATAGACTTTAATGTGATCCGCTACTATTCGCTGTAGCCCCGGCTTTCCGCGGTTTTGGATTTCCTGCTTTTTTTGCCCTTCTCCTTTATGCCCTGGGTCAGCCGGTAGATCTCGTCGCGGGTCCGGCTCCAGGTAAGGTTAAACCGGTCCGCAGCCTCGGTGGTCATCTGCTTGACTATGTCATAGTAGTTCTTGTTGGCGCTGATCCACTTCTTCTGGAGCCTCCTGCTGTAAGCCCGAAGGAGGACCCCCAGCATGTCGAACTTGGAGATGCTTTTCATGATCTGGCCCACCGAGTAGAACTTGCCCTGTGCTTTAAAGGCCTCCACCTGGAGCTCGAAGGCGCTCATCTTTTTGGGCTGGAAGACCACGTGGTGACCGTCATATAGGCCCCAGTCCTTGGTCAGAAGCCGGTTCTCGTCTTCAAACTGCTTGAACTGGTCCGAGCCGGGCAGGGGAGTAAGGATCATGAACTGCACGGTGTCGATGTTGTTCTTCTTGGCGAACTGGGGGGTATACCTGATGCTCTCTATGGTGTCCTCGTCGCATCCCATGACGAACATGCCGTGGACACGGATCCCGTAATCGTGGAAAACGGAAATCGAGTCCTCGATGTCCTTTACCGATATCTTCTTGTTGTAGCTCTCCAGGCTCTGCGGGTTTACCGATTCGATGCCCACGTACACGTAAAGGCAGTTGGTCTTCCTGAAAAGGTCCATGAGCTCGGAATCTCGAGTTACGTCAGCCCGGACCTGCGCCGTCCACCTGGGGGTGATGCCCTCGGCCAGCATCATCCGGAGAAGCTCCTTGGTCCGCTCCTTATTGGCTGCAAAGTGGTCGTCATAGAAAAAGATGATCTCCTTGGGATCAACCGTGCGGAGCTCACGCATGACGTGCTCCTTGGAGCGGTAACGGTAGCGCCTGCCGAACATCTTGGTGACCATGCAGAAAGAGCAGTTGTAAGGGCATCCCCGCGAGGTCATCACCGGCCGGATAGTGCCCATGGGACTACGGATCAGGCTGAAGTCCGGAAAAGGTATCTCGTCAAGGTTATGGCAGGGGGGGACCTCCGGGTTGTGAAAGCTGTTGCCTCCCACCCGGAAGCTGAGACCGGAAACGTCTCCCAGACCTTCACCCGTCTCCAGCGCCTTCACAAGCGGAACCACCGCTCCCTCGCCTTCTCCGCGCAAAACATAGTCGCAGTACTCCAGTGCCTCTTCCGCCATGAAGGTCACGTGCGGACCGCCCATCATCACCGGGATGCCCCGCTTGCGAATCTGTGCGGACAGCTCGTAGGCACGCGGCGCTGTCGAGGTTATGGTGGATATGCCTACAAGGTCGGACTCGAACATCGTCTTGATGTCTATAGGTGCGATGTCCTCCACGTAAACCTTAACGTAGTATCCCGCCTGTTCCAGAACGGCGCCGAGAATCAGTGTGCCTAGCCGCGGAAGTTTGTAACGACTGAAGATGTGATAATCAGGAGAACGCGGTTCGATCAAAACAATATTTTTCATTAGTCTTCACCCTTTTCTTCGTGCTCACGCCTGTGAAAAGCCTGATACGTGCTTTTTCAGGGAACTCGTGTGTTTTCTTTCCCTCTCTCTTACTCGCGATTGTAGCATAAGACAATATAAAACGCCTTTACGTTCATGTAAACCCACCTTATTCACGGCCCCCTTGAATAGTGCTTTGTCTTGTTGATGGTTGGTGGTTATTATGGGGTTATTGGTTTTATGGAGTCAAGTTCAGGGGGTTGTGAGGTGATTTTGGGCTATTATTTAACTGCGGTTGTTGATTTTTTGCCGGTTTATTTCGTTTCGGG
>CAYQTK010000037.1:0-29083 GCA_964420375.1 uncultured bacterium | reverse complement strand
TCCCCGCCTGTAACTCCGGCGAAGGCCCCTACCAAGGCCGCTACTGCCCGGAGATCACGTGCGGCGATATTATCAGCATCCAGGGGGTGGAATAACCTAATTAGGAGCAGATTCCGGCATGGGGGTAATGACTTGCACTTTGACCGAAGGAAGTTTGTAAAGACTGCGGGAGCGGGACTTGCGGGAGCGGCGCTGTCCCCCGCAGCAGGGAACACTGGATCCTCTGGAGAGCGACCCAACATTCTTTTCATAATCGTGGACCAGATGCGCCTGCCTCGCTGGTTTCCGGAGGACGCTCGGCTGCCGGCATACGAGCGGCTTCAACGCGAAGGACTTACTTTCACCAATCACTTCACTTGCGCGGTCCCTTGCTCACCGAGCCGTGCCACCATTTTCACGGGTATGCACCTGCCGCAGCACGGAGTGTTTTTCAACATAAAGAGTCGTGGTGTAGGATCGGACAGCCTCGATCCGTCTTTCACCACCCTGGGACATCGGTTTCAAGGGGCTGGTTACCGCACCCCCTACTTCGGCAAGTGGCACCTCTCCGTGGAAGAGGACTACCATGAAGTGGGCCTCGCACCTTACGGCTTCGAGGAGTGGCAAGGTCCCGACCGGCACGGCTTTCCCCGCGGCGGAATAAAGTACGACGCAGGTTTTGCGGGCCAGGCCGTACAATGGCTTGAAAATTACGGGCGATCCGGCTCTCCATGGTTCCTTACCTGCTCGCTCATAAATCCTCATGATATCATGTGGTGGCCCAGACAAACCCTGCCGGGCTTGCGGGTTCCGAACATCGTGGACAAACTTCCTGATAACTTTGCCGACGACCTGGAGGTCAAGCCGCGGATTCAAAAAGCCTGGCAGAAGAGAGTTGGAAAGTTATTAAAAGGCATGGACCCTTCCATGCCCGAACGAGGCTGGCGCCAGTTCCTGGACATTTATTATGATCTCAACAGAATGGTGGACAAAGAGATAGGGAGACTACTCGACACGTTGGACCGGCTGGACTTGTCCGCTAACACGATGGTGTTTTTTGTCGCGGACCACGGCGAGATGGCTGGTTCTCATCAGCTCACCGGGAAAGGCCCTTTTGCATATCACGAAAACATCCGGGTTCCGCTTATTGTGCGTTGGCCGGGCAGGGTTGAAGCCGGAGCAAGAACGAACGCCCTGGCCCACACGGTTGATCTCTATCCCACCCTCCTTGATCTAGCCGGGATATATGCCCCGGTGGCTCCTCTTGCTGGGAAGAGCTTGGCCCCCATAATCACCCTCGGGCACGAGCTTGAAGTGAACGACCACATCCTCACGGCCTGGGGCCTGGGCAGCCATATCGAATCGGACCGTCCGTCCATGCAGCATTTTATTGACCATCTCGGACTTTTCGAAGGCATTCCCATGCAGGTCCATGCCATCTTCGACGGCCGCTATAAGTACGCCAGATACTTCGATCCGGGCATTTCCGAAGAACGCGAGTTGTACGATCTTGAAAACGATCCCCTGGAGCTGCACAGCCTGGCCGGGGACCCGGGCTACAGTACAATTGAAAAAGAAATGGCAGAAAGACTTGGAGAAGCTGAAAAGAACGAGATGGGATGGACCGGAAAGATGTAATAAAGGAAACCATGGTTCTCCCGGTCTTTTAGTGCCTGCCGTCAATGGTTAACTTTTTTGCGGAAAACCCCTGACTCCATATTCCTGATATTCACTCCGTTTTTATGTGCTGTTTTGAGTCTGCCGGCGGTCACTAATTCAAAAGCAGCAAGTTTTTTCAATCAGTAAAAAACCTGATGAACCTTTTGATTCACGTTCCTTTTCCGAACATCCTGTCGTAATGGAGGTTATCTCCGGGCTTGTTTTCATAGCATTCATCCACTACAAAGGGCTTGCCGCTACGAAGCAGCTCGCTCACGGTGATAAAAGAGAACCCTCTTTGCCGGAGTTTAGGTACGAATATGGGAAGAGCCTCTGCTGTTCCGTGTCCTCGGCAATTGGCGTGCATGATGATTATGGATCCCGGCTTTGTCTCTCGCAATACTATGTCGGCGATTCCGGAAGCCGTTTGTTTATGGTAAGGGTCTCCGGTGACCACGTTCCATTGGATGGCCGGGAGTCCTACTCCGGCGAGGTATTCCAGTGACTCGTCACTACAGGTCCCGTATGGAAACCTGAAGTTCAGCGGTATGCGTGGTATTTTCAGCATTTCTTCGTAGCCCGCTTTTACGGCGCACTGCCGGCGGGCGAGTTCTTCCCACAAGAGCTCGTACTGCGCCTGAGTGTAGTCCACCTGGTTTTTCATTTCCCGGCCCTTGATGAGCCGGAGGTTGCCGTGTGTCCAGGCATGGTTGCCGACCTCGAAGCGGGGATCAGCCATGATCTGCATGGCTTTTTCGGGATGGGAATGCATCCACTTGCCGCCGGCATAAAAGGTGGCCTTTAGGTTGTTGTCTCGGAGATAATTGAATATCTCCCTGTCATAGCCGGTTTTTTCTTTCGTCCTCTCACAAAGATCGAAGGTCAATGCCACGAGTTTTTTTTCTTGCGGCGGAGAAACCGACCTGATGGAGCCGTGCAGTTGGTCAGGAAGGGCTGTGGCCCGGTTTTTCGGGTCTTGCCTTGCAGGCGGACGGGTATAAGGATTCGGGTCGGGCTTGATTATTCTGGTGTCAGCGGGAGTCCCTTCAAGCTCGCTCGGACTCCAACAACCCTGGAGAACGGCCATTGAGCCGAAGCTTTGTTCTTCCATGTTTATAGCATATGGGCCTTTATTTATAGAGGGGGAGGTGTCGTAGTCGACGTATTTGTTTATGAACTCCTGGGCCGCCATGTTCGATCTATAGGTTTTAATCAACCATTGCCCGCTTTCGTGCTTTAGTTTTACGTGTCCTTTCCAGTCGCGGGACACTTCTCCTTTCTTATAGGATATCTCGATGTAAATCACTGCCTGTCCATGGTGATTATACTGCTCTTTTGCTGCGTGGACTTTTGTGTTACTTACCTGTTCACAACTCAGCCGGTTATAACTTGGCCTGATCTTCAATGCTTTCTCACAGTTTCCGCTTCCGACAGCGTTGTAAAAGGTTATTACTGCATTTGCCGCCTGTCCGGCCACATTTTCGTCAATTACGGGATCCGGTTGGGGCCGTTTCTTCAGTGTTCCATAGTCTCTTTGAACAAGCCGCAGCACGAGCTCGGTATCACGGACAACCCAGCCGCCGGCATTATGCCTTAAACTCCAGTCCCAAACGGTCTTTTCTTTTTCCTCGCCGTTTTCCATCTGTATGGTTTTCGAGCGTATGGTGGCAGTGTTCCCGTTGCTTAAGCGCTCCTTTATCTCGATTACTTCGACCGCGGAGAAGCTGAGCAGGTAGGCTGTATGCAGGTTCGGGCAATCGGTCAGTTGTTTACATGCGGCTTCGATGTCTTTTTCTTTTATTGCCTTGTAATAGGCTTTGACCGTTTTTATGGGCAGAGCTTGTTCGCTCTTTGATTGCGGTTGATTCTTTACATCCTGTATTTTGTCGGCTTGTTGTTTTGTTTCGTCATCCATGTAAAGCAGAACAGCCTTGTTAACGCCAAGGGCGGCCAGGGCAGATGCCGCGATCATGACGAGGACCCAGCCGATTTTCCAGTGCAACTTCAATATAATCCTCCCTTCTTTTATCGCATGATCACGGGCTGATGCAGTGGCGGTGGAACTTCCGGGAGGAGACGAGGCAACAGTGTTGCGTTTTCAGTGCCTTTTCAAAGCACTCGATTGTACAACGTCCTCCTATCTCGGTGCGGTAAATCCGGGCGGGGCTTTTGGTCACTCCCACGCGGTTGGTCAGCACTCCGTGTTCCACCACCTGCCGCTCCACTGCATATATGCCTTTATAGCCGGCTTTATCAGCCATTCGTTCGGTCTTTTGGTTGAAATAGTTGCCGGGCCAGGAAAAGCTTAAAACCGGGGCGTCAATCATAGCTTCGAGATTTTCCTTGGACTCATATATTTCTTGTTTCATCTCTTGTTCAGTACAGGGTCTCAGCTTGCGGCAGCACTTCCATTTCGCGTTGCAGTTGTCCTGCGTCAGGTAGTAATGGTGTATGGTATGGGAGCCTATCTCGTGGCCTTCCGAGTAAAGTTTTTTCAGCTTTTCTTTCTCTTTTTCGCTTTTTATTTTTCCGGTAATAACGAAAAACACCGCATGCATCCCGAGCCGGTTCAGCACCGGCCGCGCGAGCTTGTACTGTCCGGGGGTCCAGTCGTCAAATGTGATCATCACCGGCTTTTCCGGAAGCTTTTTTTGGTCCTCCAGGTAAGCCGTGTAGTCCTCGGTGAGGATGCTTTCATAGCCCTTGTCAACCAAAAGCTGCATCTGTTTTTCAAAACGCTCGAGGGGTATTATGAACTGGGTCCCGTCCGTGTTCTCGGCTATTTTATGGTACATGAGAACGGTTACGGGGCTGCGGTCCGGAGGATCAGAATCGGGGAATTTTTGTAAAGGTTCTTTTTCTGTTTTCTTTTCTCCGCGCGCCCTTTCTTTTTTAGTTTTCGCGTTTTTAGAAGGCCCGCTGTTTTTGGAAAGATACTCCGCCAGGGGGGCCTTTCCGAAGAGCAGCGCTGCCGTAAACAACGCAATCGCCGCGGCTGCGATTAGAGCTGCCTTTTTTTTTCTACTCATGATTCAATGGTTCCACCTGGTTTTGTTTCCGCAATAGTCCTTTTCCACCCATTTGACGTGATCTTCCCGGACGCCGGTGATCAGCCATTGTCCGTTAATTTTGCTTACCGTGTGTACCGCCCTGACTTCCCCGCAGAAGTCGTCGTTTCTGCCGGGCTTTATATATTTCCAGTACTTGTCGAGATTAACAACAGCGTAATCGTGGGACCGCATATCGATGTCAAGGTTATCTATCTGCATGTCCATGGAGTTCGACTTGTAAAACACCGAATCTATCCTGGAGCGCAGCTCCGAGTTGGAGATATAATCGTTATACCACTGCACGCGGTCTGCAAAACAACTCATATGTCCGTTGATGTCCTTTTGCCTTTGAGTGCGGGCGAAACGTTCGTGCAGTTGTCGTATCTGTGATTCCGGAGAGTGCTTTGCCGGCGCGTCTGATGGCGTGGGGGTTACAATAGCGGTGTCCTTATTTCCGGAAGATTTGTATGCGTCCGAGCCGGTTTTCAAGAATATTACAGCCAGGACCGCCAGTACGATTATGAGCGCTCCACCTGCGGCTGCAATGGCTATAATCAGGTTTTTACGGCTGCCAGCAGAGGAGTCCGGCTGCTGGGGAGGCGGGCTTTGTCCCTGTGGGGTCGGTGTATACACCCTGGTGCTTCCACCTGCTCGGGACGCGGCGGGTTGAGGGATGCCGTCCGAGGGAGTGGGCATATCCAGGGCTTCTCTAAAGCCCTTTGCCAGTGCGGATGCGCTGGCGTACCTTCTTCCCGGCTCGCTGGAGATGGCCTGGAGGATCATGGTTTCTATTGCCGGGGGAATCTCGCTGTTGAACCGTGCGGGCCGAATGGGCTCGTTTTGCAAGCGGGCAGTGGCAAGGCTTATGTCCGACTCTCCGGTAAAAGGCAGTCCGCCCGTGCACATCTCGTAAAGCACTACTCCGAGCGAGTAGATGTCGGAGCGATAGTCCAGGTTTTTCTTTCCTTCCACCTGCTCGGGGCTCATGTATGCCGGAGTTCCCATGCAAGTGCCGGTCAAGGTAAGCCGGGAGCCGTCCGCTGCCCTGGCAATGCCGAAGTCGGTGATCACCGCCCTCCTGGTGTCCCTCTCGATAAGTACGTTTGCCGGCTTGATATCGCGGTGGATGAGCCCCATTTCATGGGCGGACCCGATGCCCTCGCATATCTGGCTGATGAGCTTGTTTATCTCCGGCAGGGGTAACGCGCCCCTTCTTTTCAGCTCGGTCTCGAGGTCTTCCCCTTCAATGTACTCCATAATAAAGTAGGGGTAAGGTCCGGCCTGGTCGCTTTCAATGACCTTGATACAGTGCGGGTTGTCGAGCCGGCGGCAGTTCCGGGCTTCGTCCAGAAATCGCTCCACCATGCTCTCATCCGCGGCCAGGTGGGAATGGAGTATCTTGATAGCCCAGACCTTGCCGTCCGGGTCTTTTAGTTTATAGACCGCGGCCATGCCTCCCTGTCCCAGAAGCTCCATTACTTCATAATGACCTTTCAGCTTCTGCTTGATTTCATCCGGAAGACTGCTCATAGCCAAGAACCTCCTTTACCGGCCAGATAGGGTAAAGTGCAAAAATAGAATCAGAACCTATTTTCCCTGCGTTTGCCTGTACTTTATCGCCTCTTCCACGGCCTTTATATTGGCCTGCCATTTACTTTCAGTTTTGACGACTTTGGGCAGTTCGAGGGTAATGGTGGGTATTTCCCTTGCTTTTCCTGCAAAGGTCCCGAATGACCCGGGCGTTGGCGAGGTCCATTCACTGCTTGCTTTATAGCCGTTATATTCTTTCATAAGTTTTGCCCATTCCCCGGCTGGTCCGTCATAGTTGTTCATTCCTCCGCACCATCTGCAAGAGTGAATTGAAATTATCATGCGGGGATTTTCATTTTCAACCAAGCGGGCGATTATCTTTGCTTCCGGTTCGGACAGTGGCTCGGTGCCGGGATAATGGGGGTTCCCGATTTTTCCGGGTTTCCATGCGTCCGGGAAGTTTCGGTTAAGGTCAACTTTATTGGCGTTCTGGCGGGTTCCTTTCTCGCTTCCGTCAGGGTTTGCCAGGGGAATGTAGATCACGTGCTCGCCGGCAAGGACCTCGGGGTTTTCGGTCCATCTTTTATAGAGCCTGTCCCCGAGCTCAAGTGCTGCTTTTTCATCACCGTGAATTCCCGAAAAGATGAAGGCCGGTTCGCAGTCTTTCCTGTTGAAGGTCACTGATTTTATCTGCCTGCCTTGTACGCTTTCGCCGAGGATCTTCTCCTCATAGGACGGAGCCTTCACGGGATTGCTTTCAGATATCTCTTCGTTTACCGGTTTGTTCTTTTCGGCTTCAGCAGCGGCCGGATTCATCTGTTTTGTTCCTGCCCGTACGTCTCCGGCTGCCGGTTTTCTGTCTTGGCAGCGGACCGCTGAAACAGTGAACAACGCCGACAACGAGAGCACAATAACAAGCTTTTTAAATCTCTTCAGTTGCATCTTTGTCTGCACTTTTTGTAATGCGGCTGTTCTTCCCCGATTATTTTCCATTTAGTTCCTCGCTTTATAAAACGAAGGGTCTTACGGCCTATGTCACAGTAGCTGTCACTGACATACTTCTGCCTGAACGTTGCGGTTGCCGAGTTTCCGTCAACATAGACCGACGGATCGCTTATATCTATATCTATGCAATCCACCCTTCCGGCTTTCCGGGCCTTGTCCCTCATCCATTGTCTGTAATTCATGGATTTGTAATTCGAATAGAATGAGCTGTCGTACAGCGACTTGTACGGGCCTATGGAATTAATATTATTCTCCCAGGCGGACTCCCACTTGTAGACCAATGCCCCTATCTGTTCTTCAGGCGGAGGCGGAGGCGGAGGCGGAGGAGGTTGTGGGTTTGTAGAGACGTTGTTATCCGGCTCCGCGCTTGTACTGGTTCGGTCGGGAGTGCTGGTTCTCATTGGTTGTGGTTTTGAGGCCATGTCCTCGGTATCTTTTTGCAAAAGCATTATTGCCAAAAGGGCGATAATAGCGATAAGCATGACCCCTGCGGCCCCTATTCCCAAGATAATCAAGTTCTTTTTTCCGGAGCCTTCTCCCGCCTGTGAGGGGACCGGCGGTTGTACCTTGTTATCCTGTACAGGTGAGTAGGCCTGAGTAGGGGCCGTTGAAGCAGGCGATATTCGGGTTCCTCCGGAGGGTGTAGGCATGCTTAGAGCTTCCTTGAAGGCGGTTGCCAGTGCTTCTGCGCTTGCGAACCGAAACGAAGGTTCCCTGGAGATGGCCTGGAGAATGATTTCCTCGACCGCGGGCGGCAGGCTCTTTTCAAATTGGGTCGGCCGAATGGGTTCGTTCCGAAGTCGTGCGGTGGCCAGGCTGATTTCGGAGTCCCCGGTAAAAGGAAGCCCTGCCGTACACATCTCGTAAAGGACAATGCCCAACGAGTAGATGTCGGAGCGGTAGTCGAGCTCTTTCTTTCCTTCCACCTGCTCGGGGCTCATGTAGGCCGGCGTTCCCATGCAAGTGCCGGTCAAGGTAAGCCGGGAGCCGTCCGCTGCCCGTGCAATGCCGAAGTCGGTTATTACCGCCCTCCGGGTGTCTCTCTCGATGAGTACATTTGCCGGCTTGATATCGCGGTGGATGAGGCCCATCTCATGGGCGATGCCTATGCCTTCGCAGATCTGGCTGATGAGTTTGTTTATCTCCGGCAGGGGCAAAGACCCCCTTCTTTTCAGCTCTCTCTCCAGGTCTTCGCCTTCCAGGTACTCCATGATGAAGTAAGGGTATGGTCCGGCCCTGCCGTTTTCAATGACCTTGATACAGTGGGGATTGTCGAGCCGGCGACAGTTTTGTGCTTCTTCCAGAAAGCGCTGCACCATGGTCTCGTCCGCCGCCATGTGGGTATGGAGGACCTTCAATGCATACAATGTCCCGTCATGCGCGGCAATCTTATAGACCGCTGCCATGCCGCCCTGGCCGATTAGCTCGAGGACATTATAGCGGCCGGCCAGCTCTTCCTGGACTTCAGTAGGAAGTCTCATCATTGTTTACCACGTCTTTCAGTACCCTTGAGAAGTTGATCCCGTAAATCTTGTCTATCTGCGTCCGGGTGTGTCCTCTTTTTATCAGCTCCCTGGTAAGGTTATGAATCTCTCCGGCGTGTTGCATGTCCGCCGGAGTGGTTATTCCGCCGTCAAAGTCAGACCCCAATGCCACGCAGTCTATTCCGCCTACTTTAAGAGTGTGATCAATATGATCGGCCACGTCCTTAACATAGGCTTTACGCCGGTTGGTTAAAAAAGTGCGATGATAGTTGATGCCAATCACTCCTCCTGCGTTGCACAACGCCTTAATCTGGTCATCCGCCAGGTTGCGGTCATGGTCCCGGAGAGCACGACAGCAGGAGTGAGAGGCGATAATCGGGTCCTCGCTTATTTTCAGTACGTCCTTTACAGTTTCTTTGTCTGCATGGGAGACGTCCACGATCATCCCGAGCTTGTTCATCCTTTTAATAACCGATTCTCCGAAAGATGAAAGCCCGTTATGTGGTTTGTTCGAATCGGTTGCGGAGTCTGCGATCCTGTTGCTGTAGTTCCAGGTAATGGTCATATATCGGACTCCCTTGCTGTAAAAGTAGTCCAGGTTGTCAAGTTCGCCTTCGATGGCGTCACCACCTTCTATGCCCAGAAAAGCGGATATCCTGCCTTGTTCCAGGTTCCTTTCCAGGTCCTGGTAACTGCCGGCGAACGCAATGTCATCAGGATACCGCTCCAGCATCGAATAAAAAAGTTTTATAACTTTATCTGCATAGGAGAACCCTTTGCCATTTGGAATCCAAACTGCAAAGAACTGGGCCTTGACGCCGGATTTCTTCAAACGGGGAAGAGTTACCTGGATGTCATCCCCTTCAAAAACAGATATTCCGCGTCTGTAGAACCTGGTGGGAGTGTCCGCGTGCAGGTCGATTATCAAAGCATTTTTCGTGATGCTCTCGACATTGAGCTTCGTGGGTTTCTTCTGCCCGGCTATGCTGATTATGAGCTTGCCGTCTCCTGCCGGATATACGTTATATACAAACGGCTCTTTCAACTCGATCACAACCCTGACAATATCTGGAGCGGTGCTGTTTTGCGCTGCACGTATCATTTTGACATTGTCGTGCTTTAGCGGATTATTTATTTTGCTCCTTGTCACCGTATTGTATAGATCAACCACTATCTTGGTGGGAGACGATCCTACGACCTTATAATCCGCTTTACCGGAAAGTTTTATTTCTACCCGAGATGAGGCGTTATCCTCGTAAAAGGAGATTTCCTTTAATGCCACCGATTCATTTTTACCGGCCGAGGAGAGGCCGTAGGCGGCAAAGACCGCAAAGACAAACAGAAAAGCGACTAAGCATAGCAGGGGACCGGTTTTTTTGTTTGTAGTCATCTTATCCCCCAGAACCTGACTTCCGATACCGAGGTGTCGTTGCTCTTATATGATTTTCCGGGCATATTGCGGTTTGCCGGAATATAATCGATTATGGTGAATGTTACATAGCTTGTCCGTACGTTAGGCAGCTTAAAATATTGCATGTTTTGATCATCGCGAAAGTCAAGAATAAAATGCTTGCCGTTGGAGAAAGATATTTTAGCTTTGGCCACCCGGGGATTCAATGTCCAACGATCGCCGTATTTGTCGGAGTTGTATTTCTTGTATCCCGGTATAACGCCTATCTGGTCGATTGTTACCGTCCGGTAGAAGTCGAAATGAAGCTGGCTTCCAACTCCGTGGTTTCCGGGCGTCCAACAGGTTGAGGGCATACCATCCGCCACATTTTCGGGGTAATAATCTTTACTGGCATTATTTGCTCTAACCTGGTCGGGGTTAAGATTAATTTTTGCGTAGGAAGACCGGGAAGAAAACGAAGGTGAAAGTACACTTCCCCAGGAAACATTTATGGAATTACCGGCTTCTCCTTGTCCTCCGGAAGCGCTTGTCCCCTGGTTCGCAACCGGCGCGCCGCCTGTAGATTGTTCTTGGCCACTCCATGGCTGCCACACCAGGACAATTATCAGGACGAGCACCACCACCAGGATCAGTACGGCTCCTCCAATGCCTGCCAGCAGGAGCATATTCCGGGAGGACTTGTTCGACTCGGTTCCTGCTTTGACCGGAGTTTGCGGTCCGGGTGCCGCAGTAGCTCCTTTGTCGTATCCGGGTGTCTTTGAGTAGGGCGGTTGCGCTTCCGGGCCTCCGCCGTTGTATACCGCTGTCTTTTGGGAGGGCGGTTGTACTTCTGTGCCCCCCGATGGAGTGGGGATATCCAAAGCTTCCTTGAAGGCCCTTGCCAGCGCGGTAGCTGTTGCGTACCTGTGGGCGGGATTCACGGATAGTGACTGGACTATGACCCGCTCGACTTCCGGGGGAATATCGGGGCGGAGTTTTCGGGGCGGGACGAAGTTTTGGGGGTTTTGATACGCAGTAGCCAGTGCTATTCCCTCTCCGGAGTAGGGCAGTCCTCCGGTGCACATCTGGTAGAGCATCATTCCCAGGGCGTAGATGTCCGTCCGGTAGTCCACTGTTTGTCCGGGCTCTGGAGCGACCTGCTCGGGGGCCATGTAAGGGGGGGTGCCGAACACGGTTCCCGGCTGGGTCACTCCGGACTCGTAAGCCACCCGTGCTATGCCGAAGTCGGTCACCACCGCCCGCCTGCTGTCTTTTTCGATCAGCATATTGGCCGGTTTGATATCGCGGTGAATTATGCCCATCTCATGGGCCGCACTTAAACACTCGCATATCTGGGTAAACAGACGCTTGATCTCGGGGAGAGGAAGCGCACCCCGCTCGGTAAGCTCGCGGTCCAGGTCCCATCCCTCGATCATTTCCATGATAAAGTAAGGCACCTGTCCCGCCTTGCCACTTTCGAAAACCCGGATACAGTTGGGGACATCTTTCAGCTTCTGTGTTGAGCGGGCCTCGGAGAGGAAGCGCTCGACCGACTCCGGCTTTTCCGCGAGGTGGGAATGGAGGACCTTCAAGGCGTAGTGCTTGCCGTCGCTTTCTGATTTGATCTTATAGACACTTGCCATGCCCCCGCGTCCCAGCAGCTCCACTACCGTGTACTTGCCTGCGAAAAAATTTTTAATCTCTGCGGTCAACTCTCCCGTGCTCATCAATATACCTCCTTCTTTATAAGAGCAGACCCGCAAACCTGAGTAATGCGCCGGTCAAAAAGGCTCCTGCAACGAACGCGGTAAAGAGTATATATGCCGGTGCGCTGCGGCGTAACTTCTTTTGCCCGGCTGCAACAATCATCAGCGCCAGTGCGATTATGGAGCCAAACAGGCCTCCCACCAGCATGAGCAGAACCGCCCGGAGATAGTCGGGACCCTCTTCGACAGGAGGCGGAGAAGGCGGGGGCGGCTTTTTGCCCACGTCATAAGAAGTGGAGTAGATGCGATGAGCAGACAAAGACAGGCCGGGCCGGGAGAATTCCATGTGAAGCCTCTTGGTCGCTTGCATCTTGTCGCCGATGATTCGGTGCTCCGCGATGTATCCCTTTGTCAGTTCCCGGGCGAGAATATCAAAGCATTTAATAAGCTGCGCCGGCTCGGGGGCCTCGAGGTAGCGGCCTTTCGACTCCTCGGCAAGCTTTTGAAGATACTTCCGGTCAAGCGAGTTATTATAAAGCCCCACGGTGTAAACCGGATATCCGGAAGTGCGGGAGACTCTAAGCGTCTCCATGCGTTTTTCTTCAGGGCTTACCGTGTCTTTGCCGTCGCTCAAGACCACCAGGGCCTTTTGCCTGGTATTCATTTTTCCGAGGAGCGAAACGCCGGTGGAAACCGCTTTGTAAAGCGATGTCTTGGCTTTGGGGGTCGCATCCAGGGAAGAGAACTTCCTCTGTATCTTCTCCCGCTGGGACGCGGACTCGCCGTCCAGGACCACGCTCACGCTTTCCCCGAAAGCCAGCAATGTCAGTACATCTTTCGGCTTCATGGTCCTGACCAGGTTTATTCCCGCTTTCCTGGCTTGCGCTACCGGTTCGTTTATCATGGAACCGCTCACGTCAATGGCCATTACCAGACCCAGGGAGTTGTCCTCTGCGTAGACCGGTTTCAACTCCCAGTCGGACACTACGAGGTCATCTTCCCGGATGGTTATGTCTTCTTTTATTACGTTCTTGATCAATTCGCCTTGCTCGCCAAGCACCACAAAGTAGGCCCTTATCCAGGGCGGATACTC
Source organism: uncultured bacterium (assembly GCA_964420375.1). Lineage (GTDB taxonomy): Bacteria > RBG-13-61-14 > RBG-13-61-14 > RBG-13-61-14 > DATKZS01 > CAYQTK01. Next base: position 16,187 of record CAYQTK010000037.1, on the reverse strand, counting down.
GGTTACGTCCACCTGTGAGACCCGGAGTGCCGGCCCCGGCGGAGGGGGGACTATCCTGACTGTGGGGGCATCTTTTTGAGGTGTCTTATCTGGTGGTTTTTCCTTTTTCTGCGGCACCATGGTAAGAGAGAGAAGGAAGAGAAAAAAAGCGAACATGGCGATGATGCCCGTTGCCGTAACCAGCCACAGTGGAAGTGGAGAGGCGGGAACGTCATCCGTAGGATGAGTATCCTCTTTCTCTGACTCCTCTACCGGCGCGAGCATTTCTTCTGAGCGGGGAAATCTGCCGGTCTCTATGGCTGCGGCCGACATGTTGTCGTCGCTTCCCCGGTTGTAAGCCATGGTTGCGAGGTCGGTTATGGACTCGGTGAGCCCCGGTCGCCCGCTAATCCTCTCCATGATGTCTTCGTGCCGGAGGGGCCCGAAAAAGCCGTCGGAACATACCAGGACTACGGAGTTTTCGGGGACATCGTTCTGTGATATTTCTACTTCGCTCTGCTTGCACCCCAGGCATCGGGTGATGACGTTGTCGGGTATGCCCAGTTCCGGGTCGGGTCGATGGTCCCGGGTCAGTTGGTTTAGCTTGTCTTCTTGCACGAGGTAGAGGCGTGTGTCTCCGATATGGAGGATACGCAAACGTCCGCCTTGCAGCAGTGCCGCTGTCAGCGTGGTTCCCATGAGTCCGCCCGATGCTATGTCCTCGGCCTTCTCCTCTATTCTTTGGTGGGCGGAGACAGCCAGTGTTTTCAGGGACTCGCCGGCAGCATCGTCATCGTCTCCCCACGCCGGGTGGCCGGGGTTTTCCAACTCCTCCACCAATGTGTCAACGGCTATCTGGGCGGCTTCGCCTCCTGCGAATCCTCCGCCCATTCCATCGGCGACCGCTGCCAGAAGCCGGGGAGGGTCTCCCTCCCACTTCCTGGTGACAGACCTGTCCTGGTTATTGCTGCGCCTGCCGGTACGGCTGATGGCTGCCTGTTTCCTTTCGGATTCTGTTTTGCTCATCCCGTTTCCCTTGCCCCCTCAATCCGCTTGGTAGGTCAGGGTGATCCTTGCCAGTTGGACCTTGTCCCCCGGCTTTAAAGTTCTGACCTCGTCGCCGCCCAGCTTTTCACCGTTGACCGTGACAGGATTGGTGGTAGAGAGGTTCATGATACTGTAGGCGTTGTCTTTAAAGAACAACTTGGCGTGTCCGTGCTTGTTCTCTTCCGGCTGCCAGCGGCTGATGGTTCCGTCATGGAAGGCGATGAAACGGAGCTTGGGGATATCGTTTCGTTCCGGCGGCTCCGGTCGGCCGATGACCGTCTCTTCGTGATAGACGCGGATTTCGTTTACTGAAGGGTCTCCCTCCACCAGGAACCTGCCGGGATAGACCACGATGGTCTCCTTGGAGGGGGGCTTTGGTTTTTCCTGGCCTGTCTGCCACTCGATGGTCTTTCCGCTGGGTCTCTGGAAGCTTACCGTCTGGCCCTTGACCGAGGTAACCGGGGCTTTCTCCAGAGACCTGATCTTCTCTCCCTGGAAGTAGATGATGAGTCCGCCGACAATGGCCAGGACCAAGACTACGGCCACTATTACCAGTACCCATATGATCCAGTCCTTTTGCGGCGCGGGAGGGGGTTCTTTAAGGGACATGCGGGACTGCTCGGTTAAGAAGACCTCGTTGTTTCGGGGGTCTATGTCAACGATACCGGTGACCGTATAACGCTCGCCCACCTGGGGATATGCCATGGCCGTCCTTACTTTGATGATCCCTCCCCAGTCGTCCTTGAAGTAGTAAAACCGGGTGGAAATTGCCGGGTCCTCGTTAAGCTGGCTCACCGTGCCTTTTATGGTTACAATTTCATTAACCTTGGGGTTTTGCCTTATGTTTTTTACCTTGGTGATCTCATTCTGCGCCGACAGCGAGACCGGTATCAACAAGCCCAGGAATATAACCAAAGCCGTTCCCATCCTGCACCTCATCTTTACCTCCTTCTTGACCTTTAATCCTGTTTCCAGTCCTGCTCGTCAAGCCGGCAAGGATCGCCGACCTCTATCAAGCCCTTACCCATGGTCCGGTCTATCTCCACGTCGCAATATCCGGGATAGACCGTAATGATGTGACCGCGCGCCGTCTGCGAGGAGGGGTCTATCCTGCCCGAGTAGCAGTTGACTCCGATGCCCGGCCGAATGCCCAGCGATTCGCCTATGTCAACCCTGATGTATGCTCCTCGGACCCGGAGCACCTGGCCGACCCTGCCTTTATACTCCTCGCCTCCTACGTAGATGACTTTGCTTGTCGTCCGGGTATATTTATGGCCCTTGACCTCTCCGGAGAACTTGGCGGAGATTTCATGGTCACCCGGCTTCCCGAGCCTGACCCCTTGAGTGGTGTACCGGTCGCCGGTGGTTTTTCGGACGGTTACGGGCCGGGAATTTCCGTCGGGACCGATAACTTTAACTTCCGGTATGTTGGTTTGCCGGTCGGCTCCCTGCATACCCAGGGTAAGTCTCACCGGTTCTCCGCGCTGATAGCTTGACTTGGCGCCTTTTACTTCGGGCTTTAAAGGAGAATCGGCAATAACCTGGAAATGATACGGCTCACCTGAAGAAGGCACGTCTACAGCTTTGATTTCGGCCTTCCAGCGGCCGTACTCCTCGGGTTTGATGCTGATCATCTCGTAATGTTTGCTGACCTTGCCCTGTCGTTGAGCACTGAAACGCTTTCCGGAAGGCGAAATCAATGTCATGTCCAGATCGCTTCCCGGCCATGACAGAAAAAAGCTCGCTATCTCCGATTTAGGATCGATAAAAAATGAAACAAACAAGGTTTCTCCCCGCTTAATCCTTCCCCCGTACTCTACTATTGAAGCGAGATCCTTTGCCTTGTTCCAGAGCCTTACAAACTTCATGAAAAGCAGCATTACATCCGAGGCGGGGATATAATCACCCCCTGTCATGGAAGCTATTTTGTACAGCAGCCGTTTGTTTACATTCTTGGAAAGGCCGATGGTATAAATGGGCCATCCGTTTTGTAGGTATGCGTCCGCCTCGTTGTTGTAATCTCCGCGGCCGTCCGTCAACAGGACAGCAGCTTTGGCCCGCTTGTCGGTCTTGTCATTATCCAATGCACTGAATCCAGCGGACAGGGCTTTGCCGATGTCGGTCCCTCCGCGGGGCTTTACATCCCTTATGCTTTGTTTAACACTCCTGGTGTCAAGCTTCTTACCGCCCCATTGCTCGTACTTTTTCTCCGCATTACTTTCAAAGACAACCACCGCAAACCTGTCGTTGTCGTTGGCCATGTCCAGGAACATTTCCGCTGCTTCTACGCGAAGGTAATCGGGATCGTTCCTGGACATGCTTCCCGAGCGGTCCAGTATCAGGGCGATGGACAGATTCCTGGAAGCGGCCATGGTGGTCTTGGTTCTGATACGGGAAGCGTACCGGTGGAAGTCGAGGGGACGTTCTATAATTACGCCTTCTTTCCTGCCCCACTTCCTTGCTCCGGGCATATACGGAGGTTCCCAAGGCAGATCCCGGATTTTAATGTTAGTTACCACACCCGTAACCGAATCCATGTTCCCTGAATGTCGTTTTTTCCCAAGCTTCCTTTTATCAGCTAAGACCTCGTTTGCTTCATTATTGTCGTGAACCAGCTTGTAATCGAGCTTAGTACATTTGTTCCAATCACGTTCTTTGCCACAGGTGTGGTCCTTTGCCGGACTTAATCCCGCTTTCTGTATTGCCACCAATTCGTCATTTAAAAAATTCCAAACCGGGGAATAAGAGCCGGCGCTCGTGTAGATGGCATGGGAGCCGCGGGCCACGTAGACAACGGGTGTATGGCCTGTAAAATTCCACGGCACGAACTCCGCGTCATGGTGCTGGGAAAGATCGAGTCCCAGGGGGTTCCATCCGCCGTTTTTCCTCTTCAGCATCACCTGGAACATCTCCACGTCGCCTTCATGACAGTCCCAGTCCAGCGGCCATTTGGGCCATCTACTCGCGGAGTAAAGGAACCAGTACTGAAGGAAGAGGTACTCGTCTCTGCCGTCGCTTTCTTTTATCGCCTTGCCGTAGATGGTGCCCGTGTTCGCGGACTTATTCGAGCCGCAGCCACCTGTTTGGTAGTAGTGGTGCTTGTTGTCGCGGATATCATAGTGGCCGCCGGAGGTGGAAGATATCTGCTTTATCTGCCCGAGGCTCAAAGGGAGGTCGTCATCGCAGTACATATAAACCACCGGCTTGAACTTCTCCAGGCAGGCGGAGCCGGTGCAATACGCCTCGCCGCCAGCCCGGCCCCTGAGGTCGTGTTGAAACAATAAAGTGAAAAGGATGGCAAGTCCATAAACAGCCGGCCTTAAAAAAGGCTTGGAAGGTATCATAACAGGCTCCAATCTTAAGGACTTCCGAGCGCTGTCAATCTTTTTACTACTTTTTTGTTCCGAATGCAAAGCGAAAGACAACTGAGTTTACGGGTTCCAGGTTTCGGCAAGCTTCCGGGTGCGTTTTTCTCATGCCTTTTGGGGCGGGGATTTTTTCTTGGCGTTCTCGGATGCCAGGTATTTTTTCAGTACTTCGAGCTCCTTGGCTTTCATGTTGAGGTCGTCGTTCATGGCCTGGAGGTTTCGGTTGGCTGTAATGATCTCCTCGACGCTGTTGTTGAGCTGCTCGTAGAGCTTGAGGTTGCGGATAGCAAGAGCGAGGCTGTCGGAGACGTCCTTAATAAGGTCGGCGTCTTCGGTGGTGAACTGGTCCATTCTTTTGTTTAAAAGCCGAATGACGCCGATGGTGGTGTTGGACAGCTTGATGGGACAGGCCAGATAGTTCTTGATGACTCCTTTGCCGGGCCACTCTGTCTGAGCGACGAACCCGGGGTTATGGTCGGGATCGTTCTCAATAATGGCCTCTCCCTGCTTGCCGACTATGCCGGTCAAAGATTCGCCCGATGGTATTACGATCTGTTTTTTTATTTCTTTTGCGCCGTTGAATCCGACCTTTAAAGCAAGGTCCTCGGAGAACTCGTCTTTTAAGAACACGCCAGTTGAAGCTGCGTCGAGCATCTCCTGGCATTTCTGGAGGATTCCCCTCATCATCTCCTCGGGCTCGAGGTAGTTTATGAGGATGCGCTGGAGCTCGGTGAGCCTGGTGAGCCTTTCCCGGTCTTTTTCCAGGAAGTTCGATTGTATGGCATGGGATATTGCCGCAGACACGTGACAGCTCATGGTGCGCAAAATAATCAGGTCGTCCTCGTCAAAGGTGCTTTTGTCCTTTTTGTCGTTGGCATTAATGGACCCGATGATCTTGTCGCCGACCTTTATAGGTGCGATCATGAACGAGTTGGTCTTGTACTGGGACGCGTACTGGTTGGCGTCGACCCTGTCATCCTCTTCTACGTCGTTTACCAGTATAGCCTCGCCGGTCTCGAGCACGTAGGCGGAGGGGCTTTTGTTCACGGGTTTCATTTCGTTTTTTATAAGCGCTTTGCTCATGCCCACGGACACGGCGACCTTCAAGCACTCTTCGCTCTCATCGAGTACCATGATGCTCACCCTGTCGCAGTCGAGGATCTCGGCGACCAGCTTTACGGTGTTCTCGAGAAGCTCGTACTCCTTTGCCACCGCCTGGAGGGGGATATGTCCCACCACCATCTCGGAAAGCTTGCGGGCCCCGTTTTCAAGGCTTGCCAGCCGCTCGAGCTTCCTGGACTTGTCTCTCTGGAGCTTCCGGTACTCCAGCGCCCGCTCGACCGCTAGAGACAGCTCGTTTGGAGAAAGGGGCTTGCGTTGATAATCGAAAGCCCCCCTTCGCAACGCGTTGATGACCATTCTCTGGTCCTCGTGCGCAGAAAGCATTATTACGGGTACGGACTCGTCCTTTTTCTTTATCTTGGCCAGGACCCCCAATCCGTCGAGTCCGGGCATGACTATATCGGCGAGAACAATGTCGTAATCCACCCGGCTTGAAAACAGGTTCACAGCCTCTTTGCCGTCCTTGGCCGGAACAACCTCGTGTCCGGCCTTTTTAAGTACGTCAACCACAAACTCCCGGTAGAAGAGCTCATCGTCCACCACCAGACATTTAGCCATGGCCAAGCTCCTTATTGTAAGGCATAAAGCTACTGCGGTTTTAAAATACTGTCTTCCCTCTCCCTCTATGTAAAACGCCGAAGGGCTCCGGCGTCTATCTCTCCCCGAAACGTGCCGGTTTTTCGCGATCTCTTACAGTATGTACCTGCTTAAGTCCTCGTCTCCGGCCAGTTCCTCGAGCCTTTCTTTGACGTACTTCGAGTTTATAAGGACCTTGGCCCCCGCCATCTCCGGGGCCTGGAAGCTCACGTCATCGAGAAGCTTCTCCATGACCGTGTGTAGCCTGCGGGCCCCTATGTTCTCCGCGGTCTCGTTTATTTTTCCGGCCAGCTCGGCAATGGTTTCCAACGATTCGTCGTCGAACTCGAGCTTTACCCCCTCGGTCTCGAGCAGGGCTCGGTACTGGAGCACAAGCGCATTTTCGGGTTCGGTGAGTATTCGCACGAAGTCTTGTTTGGTCAGCGAGGACAACTCGACCCTTATGGGGAACCTGCCTTGCAGCTCGGGGATCAGGTCCGCCGGTTTTGTCATGTGGAAAGCTCCGGAGGCTATGAAGAGCATGTAGTCGGTCCGGATCATGCCGTACTTGGTCGCTACCGTGGTTCCTTCCACTATGGGGAGGATATCGCGCTGTACTCCTTCCCTGCTCACGTCGGGGCCGGACCCACCCTGCCTTCCGGCGACCTTGTCTATCTCGTCAACAAAGACAATGCCCGACTCCTGGGCTCGGTGGAGCGCGTCCTGGACCACCTTTTCATGGTCGACAAGCTTCTGGCTCTCCTCTGCTATCAGGACATCGCGGGCTTCGCTGACCCGCATTCTCCTTTTCTTGGTCTTCTTTCCCATCATGCCGCCGAGGGCGTCCTGGAGGTTCACCGCCATCTCTTCCAGTCCGGAGCCGGAGAATATCTGCATGACGCCGCTGTCCTTGGCGGTGACCTCTACGTCCACGAACCGGTCCTCGAGCTTGCCGTCCTTGAGCATCTTCCGGAAGCTCTCCCTGGTCTCCTGGTAGGTGTCCTGCTCATTGTCCGGTGAGGTTCCCTGCTCTTCGCCGGTCTGGTTGGATCCTCCCCACCCGGGCGGCTCCGCCAGTGAGATGGAGGACGACGTAGAGGGCGGCGGAACGAGGATATCGAGGAGTCGTTCTTCGGCCGCTTCCTGTGCCCACGGCATGATCCTCTCCCGCTCCTCTTCTTCCACCATCTTTACGGAAAGCTCGACCAGGTCGCGGATCATGCTCTCCACGTCGCGGCCCACGTATCCGACCTCGGTGAACTTGCTGGCCTCGACCTTCATGAAAGGCGCGGCCGCCAGCCTCGCCAGCCGCCTGGCTATCTCCGTCTTGCCCACGCCGGTGGGACCGATCATGATGATGTTCTTGGGCATTATCTCCTCTTGCAGCTCCTCGGGGACCTGCTTCCTCCGCCACCGGTTGCGAAGGGCCACCGCTACCGCGCGCTTGGCGTCGTCCTGGCCGACGATATACTTGTCAAGCTCGGAAACTATCTGTTTCGGCGTTAAACTCCACGAATCATATGACATAAAAGCTACCTCGTACCCATGCCCTGCAAAGCGTTTCCCTCCGCTTCAGAGCCGTTTTTTACTTGTAAACTTCGGTCGCGACTGAAGTCGCTCGCACGCATGTTGAAAATATATCATTGCACGTCTTTCGAAAATATTTCGTGATACGGCACTATTGTTTGCTCACAATTGTTTTTATCGCTTATAAAAAGCAGTCCTTTTGTGCGAACGGCTTTAGCCGCGAGTGAAGTCGCTCGCACGCAGCTTATAAACTTTAATGTGATCCACTACTACGTTCTTGTTGAAAACGGTCCCACTTCCCTTATTCATTTAGACGCATCGGAACTCTCTTGCGATTCAATTTCATCGTAGATTATTTTATCGTTGGTGTAAACGCAGAACTCCGCTGCTATCTGCATTGCCGCCTCCGCGATCTCGCGCGCTCCCATGTCGGTATGCCGGATGAGCGCGCGTGCCGCGCTCTGGGCATATGCCCCTCCCGAGCCGATCGCCAGCACGCCGTCCTCCGGCTCGATCACGTCACCGGTTCCGGAGATCAGAAATGCGTCGGTGTGGTCGGCCACCAGCATGAGGGCCTCGAGCCTCCGCAGCGCCCGGTCGGTCCGCCAGTCCTTGGCCAGCTCGACCGCTGCCCGCCTGAGGTTTCCGGTGTGGGCCTCCATCTTGCCCTCCAGCCTTTCATAGAGAGTAAAGGCGTCAGCAGTACCTCCGGCAAAGCCCGACATCACCTTGTCGTGGTGGAGTCTCCGCACCTTGCGCGCGGTGTGCTTCAACACCGTGGTCTCCATGCTCACCTGGCCGTCGCCGGCAAGCACCACTTTTCCCTTGTGCCTAATGAGCAGTATGGTTGTTGCGTGAATCATCCTTCGTCCCCTTCTTTCTTCGCCCGGGGGTGTGCCTTGTCATATACCTTGTAAAGTTCGCCCAGGCTGGTATGGGTGTACTTCTGGGTGGTGGACAGGCTCTCATGTCCGAGAAGCTCCTGGATGTTACGAATCGACATGCCCGAGTCCAGAAGATGTGTTGCAAAGGAGTGGCGCAGACAATGGGGGGATATCTTCCTGGAAAGCCCTGCCCTCTTTACCAGGTCTCCCACTATCTGTTCGACCCGCCGGCGCGATATCCTTCGTCCCTGCGTGCTCAGGAACATGGCCCGGGCGGCGTCATCGTCCAGCACGCTCGGTTTGAACTTGTGCCGTAGCTCGATCAGCTTTTGGAGCTTTTGGGATGCCCGCAGGTTCAAGGGCACCAGTCTTTCCTTTCCTCCCTTGCCGTGGATGCGGCAGATGCCCTGGTTGAAGTCCACGTCGTCCATGTCGAGGCCCACCAGCTCGGCAAGCCGGAGCCCCGAGGAGTAGAAGAGCTCGAGTATGGCCCGGTCGCGGGCCCCGATGGGTTTGTCCTCGGCAGGAGCGTCAATCAGCCGGAACATCTCGTCCACCGGCAGGACCTTGGGAAGTCGCTTCTCTTTTTTAGGAGTGCGCACCAGGGAGGCCGGGTTTTGAGACGCCGCGCGCTCCTGGATTAAAAACCTGAAGAACCCCCGCAATGAAGCGGCAGCCCTTTCCACTCCGGCGGGGCGATGGTTCCTGGACAGGCCGGCGAGGTAGCGCCGCACAATTTTTCTGTCCACTGCATCGGGGTCGAACCCATGGCCGCAATCTATCCCCGAGTTTTCCAGAAAAGCCAGAAAGTATCGCAGGTCCCGCTCATAGGACTCGAGGGTGTTTGGAGCCAAGTTCCTCTCCACCTCCAGGTACTTCAGGTAATCCTTGACCCACTCTTGCGCATCTTTTCCCACTGCCTGAAATTATAAGGCGGGACAACGAGTTACGCAAGGAGTTGCATCGAGGCCGGCGGGAAAAGAAAAACTCGCGACTAAAGTCGCTCGCACGTTATGGGTTAGCGACTAAAGCCGCTCGCACGTTATGGGTTAGCGACTAACGTCGCTCGCACGCTATGGGTTAATGACTAACGTCGCTCGCACGCTATGGGTTAGTGTAGTCTTACAGTACTGGCGGATCACAGTAAAATTTATAAGCTGCGTGGGAGCGACTTCAGTCGCGAAGAAAGCCACTCGCACAAGAACTGTTTTTTGTAAGTGACAAAAACAATTGTGAACAAACACTACCCGCTTACCGGGATCCACATCTTTACGGTTGTTCCGGCTTGTTCGCGTGGATAGATTTCAATGTCACCCTGCAATTTTGCGAGGGCCATGCTGGCCACGTACAGTCCGAGGCCGGCGCCCACTGTGTGCTTGGTGCTGAAGAAAGGCAGGAAGGCCCTGATGCGGGTCTCTTCGTCCAGTCCTTTTCCATTGTCGGTTATATTTATCTCGATTTTTTGCGTGTCATTGTCCGATACAGTGCGCGCGCTTACAGATATCTCTCCTTTGGTTCCGGCCACTGCTTCCCAAGCGTTTTCCATCACTGCGAGTATTGCCCTTTTCAGATAGGTCCCGCAACCGGGGGACAACTGCGGCAGGCCGGGAGACACGTCCGTATGTATTTCGGGGGGGTCTTCTTCGTTTTCGAAAAGCTTTTTACAAACCTCGGCAATAATTTCATCAACCCGGTTTTGATAGGTCTCCTGGTTCATCTCCTGGAGGTACTGGAGGTGTTTGACCAGTGTTTCCGTTCTTCTCAGCATGGAGAGGATGTCGTTCCCCGCCTCCTTTATGTCCCCGTCATTGGCGATATTGAGAATAAACTCGGTGTTTCCTATTGCGGAGCAGAGCAGGTTGTTGAAGTTATGGGCGATGCCTTCGGACATTGCTTTTACAGCCTCCCAGTGCTCCGCCCTCATTTTTTCTTCGAGGGAGTTGAGCTTGTCGCGTTCTAGCTTCTTGATCTTAAGATGCGTTGCCACCCTTGCCCGGACCTCTTCCATTATCACCGGCTTGGTGATGTAATCCACTCCGCCGACCTCGAACCCCCGCACTATGTCGCCGGTCTTTTCCAGTGCGGTGATAAATATCACGGGTATGTCCCTGGTGTCGGGGTTTTTCTTGAGTTGCATGCAGACCTTGTAGCCGTCTATCTGAGGCATCATTATATCGAGGAGGACAAGGTCGGGCCTTTCCCGGAGGGCCTTTTTATATCCCTCGAAGCCGTCCGCTGCCGTGCTGACCTGGTATCCCTCGGGCTCAAGCCCTTCCCTTAAGAGAGCCAGGTTGTTCTCATTGTCGTCAACAACCAGTATGCGGGCGTTATTGCCGGTTTCTTCTTTGTTGCTTCTTTCGCCGGCTTTTTCTTTGTGTTGTTGTGCATTCATCTTATTCTCCTTTCCGGTAGAGGACTTCTTGCAGGGCCTTGTTGAGACTGTCGATCTTTACCGGCTTTGCCACGTAGCCGTCGCAGCCGGCTTGCAGGCACTTTTCCTTGTCTCCTTCCATTGCCGCGGCGGTAAGGGCCACCACTGGTATATCTTTAAATCTCGGGTCCTCTTTTATTCTGCGGGTCGCTTCGAGCCCGTCCATTACCGGCATGGCAAGGTCCATGAGTATAAGTTCCGGCCGGGTGTTTTCCAGGGCGTCCAGGCATTGCCTGCCGTTTTCCGCTTCCATTACACTCCACTTTTTTTCGTTCAGTGCTTCTTTAACAAACTGACGGTTTACGGGATTATCTTCCACCAGCAGTATCAAAGGAGAGGCTCCTGTTTCCGTTTCATTATACTCTTCAAACTCCGGGCACGGCTGCTCCGCTTCGACCGCGGAGCTTTCCGTCTTGATACCTGCCTTACGTAGTGCTCTTGCCAGGCAGCCCTCCCGGACCGGCTTGTTCAGCCAGGCGTCCGGCTTTGCGTCATCCACCAGGTCCATGTCAACTATGGACGCTGCGATTACGGGGATATTCCCTGCCACGGGGTCTTGGCTTAACTCTTTGTGAAGTTCTTGGGCGTGGCCGTCTTTCCACCCTCCAAGGATAACAGCGTCAGGCTCGTAAAACTGGGCGCTTACCAGGCCCTCTTGGGGGGCCGGCTGCTCGAGCGCGTTTATACCCAGTCGGGAGAGCATACCGGTTATAACTTCCCGGTCCTTGTCGTCACTTTCGATCACCAGAACGGTCCGTTGTCCAGGGGATGGTTCCGGCAAGCCGTTGTCTCCAGGAGACTCCTTTTCCCGGTCTCCCCTCTCGGAAGCACTTTTCAGGGGGACCTTGAAGGTAAATGTGGACCCTTTTCCCGGCTCGCTTTCCACTGTGATCTCTCCGCCCATGAGCTCGACCAGTCGGGAGGATATGGCCAGGCCCAGTCCGGTCCCTTCGTGCTCCCTGGTCAGTCCGCTCTCCGCCTGCTCAAAGGCCTTGAAAACGGACTCCTGTTTCTCTGCGGGTATGCCGGCGCCGGTATCCCGGACGGAGAAGACCAGCCTCCCTCCACCGATATCGTCGGTTGTTGCGATAAACTCGATCTTTCCGCGGTCGGTGAACTTGACGGCGTTGCCTGCCAGGTTGGTCAACACCTGAATTATTTTTCCCTCGTCCGCCTCTGCCGTGGGGGGCATCTGCGGGCTGATGCTTTCCACTAGCCGGATGCCTTTATTTTCCGCCTGCGGCCTTACCATCTCCATGGCTTCTTTTACCACGCTGCGGGGATGGAAAAGCCTGTTGTCCAGTGCGGTGCGTCCGGCTTCGATCCGGGAGAGGTCCAGGACCTGGTTGATAAGGGTCAACAGATGTCTTCCGCTGGTGATGATGGTGTCCACGTACTTTTTTCTTTTGGGTTCCAGGTCGGAGCGCTGCAAGAGCTCTGCAAACCCGAGGACCCCGTTTAAGGGCGTCCTGATTTCGTGGGACATGTTGGCCAGGAACCGGCTCTTGGCGCGGCTTGCTTCTTCCGCCTTCTGGCGGGCTTCGACCAGGGAGTGGACGTCTATCATGTAGAGGATGACTCCGCGATACTCTCCGAGGTTGTCCCGGATGGGCGATATACGCATATCCATCCATCGTCCGGCGAGGCGGCGTTTCAATGACACCACTTGTTTTTCGCCTTTCTTCAGATCGTTGATTATTTCAGCTATCAAGGGATACTTGGATTCGTGGTGGAAGTCGAAAACCGATTTACCGATGACCTTGTTGCGGGGCATATCCAGGAACTCTTCCGCCGAGCTGTTCATGTCCTGGACAATGTTGTTTTCATCCGCCATGATCACGCTGCTTCTCATGTTATCGAGCATGGAGCGGAGCTTGGAATGCTCGCTCTCCAGGAGAGCGGACAGGTTCCCGAGCTTTCTCATCATCCGGTTTCTCTCGGTCACGTCTCGCGCAAAGCCGATGATGTATGAAGGCATGTCTTCCTTGTATATCAGGGCACCCATGGTTTCTATGTCGATATCGCGGCCGTCTTTCCGCCTGAGGGTTATTTCCATGGGTTCGGGCTGCATGCCCGTCTCCAGCATCTGCTGGACATTTGCTATGGCTTTTAAAAGCTCATTGTCGCTGGAGACCAGGTGGGCAAAGTTAAGCTTGTCAATATCCTCGCGGGAGTATCCGGTCATCTCGAGTGCGGCGGCGTTGGCATCGAGAAACCTGCCTTCGAGGTCGTGAACGAACACCCCGTCGCGGGAGCTCCTAAACAGGGACAGGTAGCGGAGCTCGGCCTCCTTGCGGGCGGCCTCCTCCTGTCGGCGACCGGTCACATCACGGGCGACTCCCATGCTGCCGATGATCGTGTTTCCGTGAAACAAGGGGGAAGCGTTGATCTCCACGATGCGGCGGCTTTGGTCCGCGGCAATGATTTCATACTCGTCCTCGATGTTCTCTCCAGCCATGACCCTTTGCATGTTTGCACGGGCCTTGTCATGCTGCTCCGGAGCCAGTACGCCGGACTCGATAAGGGTCTTGCCTATCAGATTTTCAGGAGAGAGCCCCAGTATCTTCTCCACTGAAGGCGAGACCTGGAGGAACTTCAGATCGGCATCCAGCGAGTAGATAATGTCGTTCATGTTCTCGAAAAGAAGCCGGTACTTCTCCTCGCTCGCTTTCAGTTCCTCCTCCATGCGCTTCCGGCCACTTATGTCGCGGATTACCGCCTGGACGACCTTCCTGCCGTCAAGCTCCAGCCTGTTAAGAAGGACCTCTGCGGGGAAGTCCTCGCCGGTGTCCTGCCTGCGGTGGACCCACTCGAAGCGATCGCAGCCCTCTCTCATTACTTTCCTGATGATTTCATTGCCCTTGGTGAGCGAGTCACTGCCGTCGGGCTGCAAGGGAGGCGACATCTCTGCCGGGCGCTTCGAGCATATGTCATTTCTTTCACACCCGAACATGGAGAGCGCTGCGGGGTTGCAGTCGAAATAGCCGCTTTCGTCAATCAGCATGACTGCGTCGGGAGTGGAATCGTAGAGGGCGCGGAACTTGGCCTCCGAGCGCTGGAGCGCGTCCTCTGCTCGCTTCCGGTCGGTTATCTCCCGGCTCACCCCGTGAATGCCATGGAGACCGCCGTCCTCTGACCACAGAAACCGCGCCAGGTTCTCGACCCACACCCTGTTGCCGTCCCTGGTGACCTGCTCCATCTCGAACGTGCGGGACCGGTTCCTGTCGCCTCCTTCTCCGCGGACCTGGCGGGAGAGCTCTTCTTTGAAAATCTGCAGTGCCTTCTCCTGAGAGTCGGGCGTCAAGTAATCTTCCAGGGAGAGCTTTTTGTACTCTTCCGGGGTGTAGCCCATGAGCTTTTCCACTGACGGGCTCAGATAGGTCATGTTGAGGTTCATGTCCATGGTCCAGACGACGTCCACCATGCTGTCTGCGAGTAGCCTGTAAAGGCGCTCGTTCTTTTCCAAAGCCTCCCGGCTTTTCTTGCGCTCGAAGTAACGGGAGAACATCTCCCGGAGGATATGGAGGGCCTGCTCGTCTTCTTCTGCGAACTCGCTGCGGTCCGAGGTGTCATTAAAACCGATCACTCCGGCAATGTTTCCGTTCGCCCCGAAAAAGGGAAACACCAGGAGTGCTCCTATATTTTTTTCCTCCATAAACGCTTTTTCAAGTTCGGCCTCAGAGGGAAGGGAGGACACGTCTTTCATTAATACGTTCTCGCCTGCAAGCAGCTTGCTCATTGACCAGGGAAAATTGTTGACTTGCAGTGTTTTTACGCCGTCCTGCTTGGGTACGTGTCCGGGAGCCGACCAATCGTGGAGCATCTCGAAGCTGTCTTCGTTAAAACCGTAGATATATGCCCGCTTGGCGCCGGTGGCCAGGCCGATGGTCTCCAGTACCTTTTCCGGTGCGTCGGGCTCTTCGGACATCAGCAATTGGGAGGCCTTTGCCAGAGCCGCCTCCAGTCCCAGGTGATAGCCCAGCCTCTTTTCAACCCGCTTGTTCTCGGTTATGTCCTCACCCGAGCTCAAGGTCCCGGTTACATTGCCGGCCTCGTCGGTCAAAATGCTGTTCTTCCAGGAGATGATCCGCGTGCGGCCGTCCCGGGTGACTACCGGGTTTTCCACGGTTCCGTTTTTCAACTGATGGGCTGCGAGTCGCTGATGGAGCGACTTGATTTCCTGCTGACAGTCGGCAGGGATGCACGTCTCGAACCAGTTTTTGCCCTTTAGCTCATCTTCGGTGTAACCCAGGACCTCCTCGCCCTTCCGGTTTAAAAGCGTCACCCTGTCTTCCCGGTTGAGGGCCAGCATGATGACCGCGGCAACGTCAAGGTACTTCCTGCCGAGGTCCCGCTCTTCCCGGAGCTTCCGTTCCGATTCCCTGTGATCGGTAACGTCGCGTGCCATGCCCAGCACGTGCGGTTCGTTTTCCACCTGCAGATGCAATAAATCGATCTCCAGTGTCCGGTAGGAACCGTCGGGACGTTGCACCAGCAGATCGAGAGACTGATTCTCCCCTTGCAGTGCCTTTAAGAAAGCGGCCATGGCCCGCTCGCCGTCATCGGGATGGAGGCGGGTACCCGCAGGCTGACCCATCCAGTTGTCCGGCTCCTCTCCGGTTATCGAGCCGCTTGCCCGGTTGATGTAGCGGTAGCGGGCCTTGGAGTCAAGTACGAAAACCGCTTCCCAGGAATAGGAGATTGCCTTCTCCAGGACCCTGCTTGCATCCATATAATTGGTCAAACGTTTTCCGGAACTGTTGGTATAGCTTCTCATTTCGATCTTTCCCTGCTAATGTTCTGTCAAATGCTTCTCGGGGAATAGAAGAGAATCGTGCGAGCGGCTGATACCGCGATTTTCGTCGGCCCTGTTCCCCTTTATTCGAGTGACAAAGCACTGATCAGTTTCAGCAATAATATTTACTATTGATGGTAGCAATTTCAAGGCCAATTGCGCACTTTTATATAATACATTGAATTGAATGAATTTCTAAAGAATGACAGCTTGTATGTCTGCTGAGAGTCTTTCCCGATTTGAGAAAATTCCCGGAACCGGGAAAATCATCTTATTCTGTCTTTCCCGAAAACGGGAAACTATACAAAGATGATATTTATCGCCTGTTGTCATTTTGATTTATAATAAGGAGCATCATAGCTTATTTAGTGCCTGTTGAGAAAACTCCGTTTCTGGAGTGCGGCTGCCTGTGCGTTCCGCCTGCCTGTGCCGGACACGCCTGCCTGTGCGGACACGCA
>CAYQTK010000036.1:2660-29527 GCA_964420375.1 uncultured bacterium | reverse complement strand
GCCTCCCGTAGGAGTCTGGGCCGTGTCTCAGTCCCAGTGTGGCTGATCATCCTCTTAAACCAGCTACCCATCATGGCCTTGGTAAGCTTTTACCTCACCAACAAGCTAATGGGTCGCGAGCCCCTCTTCCGGTGACAGCTTCCAAGGAGAGGCTGCCTTTCCCTCCAGGTTCCTGAGAAACCGAAGACGTATGCGGTATTAGCACCCCTTTCGAGGTGTTGTCCCCCGCCGGAAGGTAGGTTACTCACGTGTTACTCACCCGTTCGCCGCTTTACTAACACCCGAAGGTGCTTTCTCGCTCGACTCGCATGTCTTAAGCCCGCCGCCAGCGTTCGCTCTGAGCCAGGATCAAACTCTCCAGTTCGATCTTAAAAGGCAAAGAAATCTTCTTTGCAAGCTAAAACAATATCATAGCCCGCATCATAGCTTTTTTCGACTTGCTATTTAGTTTTCAAAGAACAAGGCAGGAACTCTTCCGATTCCCCTCCGATTCCCCTCGGTGCCATGGAAAGAATAAATATAGTAACAAAACAAATGGCGTTTGTCAATATTTTTTTGCTAAAGAGCTAAAAATGAGAACCAACGACAAACTCTAGTCCGTTTCTGTCCTCGGTTCTCACTTTTTCAGTGAACCCTCTCTTGACTGCCGATTATTAATATAACACAAATGAACTCTTTGTCAAGATATTATTTTAAAGAACTTCCCCCGTTTTTTAAAACTTCATAAAAGCCCTAAAGCTGAAATAGCCTGTGGGTGGCCCGCCCATCCGGCCGCGGAGTGGTCGGGTTTACCGGTTCAACACGGGTTGATCACGAAATCATAGCGCAGCATAACACTCTGCCGGGACTGCCATGGGAACCTACCCGTTCGCAGACGAACGGGCGGGCCGCGCTGAGTTCAAGCCCGTATTATTCGAGCAGTGTTAGGAAAGTTTTGCTCTCTCCCCGGCAGGGCCCTGCCGGATTCGACCCCCGCTCAAGAGCCTGGCGTCTATTTGATGTTAAGGTGCTTGTACTTGTCCAGGTAGCGCGTGGGCTTTTTGAGCGCGTCCCGCCGGAAAGGCTCGGCAAGCACGTTCTCTCCGCCCTCGATCACCGCCTCGATAACGCAGGGCTCGCCCGAGCCCGCGGCGTCCATAATTGCGTCCTGGACCTCGTTGTATTCCTCGATGCGGATACCCTTGGCCCCCATGTCTCTGGCTATCTGCGCGTAGCTCGGGTTCTCGCGAAGGTTGGTCCCCACAAAGCGGTCGCCGTAAAAATCGATCTGGTTCTTCTTCTCCGCTCCCCACTCGTAGTTCTGGAACACCACCGCGGTAACCGGAATCTCCTCCCGGACAGCGGTCATGACCTCGGAGACTCCGCTTATGCCGTAAGCCCCGTCGCCCTGCAGCGAGAAGACCGGCAGGTCGGGCCGGGCCATCTTCGCGCCCAGGGACGCTCCATAGGCAAAGCCGCAGTTTCCCCACGTAAGAGCCGAGATGTGCTGGCGGGGACCGCTGAACTTGAGATAGGCGTTGCACATGGACGAGGTGTTGCCGATGTCGGTGGTCACGATGGCGTTGTCCGGGATGGCCTTGCTCATCTCTCCCAGAAGCCGCCGCGGATGCATGAGCTTGGAAGAGGACGAAGACCAGTTCTCGATCTCTTCTTCCCATGCTTTTTTCTGTTTCTTGACCTCGTCGAGCCTCTTTTGGTCCGGCTTCCTGCCGGGGGCCTTGGCTTTTACCACCTCGAGCAGCTCCCGGGCGAACTCCTTGGCGTCCGCCAGAACAGCAAGGTCCACCCGTTGCGACAGGCCCAGCACTTTGTGGTCGATGTCCACCTGGATTTTCCTGGCGTCTTTGGGCCAGTAATCAATGTCGTACTGGGGAAGAAGCCCGAACCCTCCCAGCCGGCAACCGAGAGCCAGGACCACGTCGGCTTCCGCTATGGTGCGCATGGCAGCCTTCGAGCCGCAGTAGCCTACCGGCCCCGTGCCCAGGGGATGGTCATAGGGAAACGAGTCGTTGTGGAGATAGGAGTTGCAAACCGGAGCAGTAAGATACTCCGCCAGCGCCTTGGTCTCCTCCACAGCATCGGCCATGGACACGCCGCCGCCGGCGAGGACCACCGGCTTCTTTGCCTCGGCAAGGAGTTTGCCCGCTTCTTCCAGTTGGCTGCGCGAGCCGCTCCCCCGGGTTATGTCCAGGGTCGGATATATCTCGTCCGTAACCTCGCCGTAGAAAAAGTCGCGCGGTATGTTGAGCTGGGCCGGACCGCACTCCGTTTTGGCCATGTAAAAGCACCGGCGGGCCAGCTCGGCCATGCGCTCCGGACGGTTGACCCGCACCTGGTACTTGGTGCTCCGCTCGAACATGGGAAGCTGGTCGAGTTCCTGGAAACCGCCCGTGCCGATGCCCATGGAGCCGGTCTCCGGGGTTATGGCCACCACCGGCGAATGGGCCCAGAAGGCGGCAGTAATTGCAGAAACAAAGTTGGCCGCCCCCGGGCCGTTCTGGGCGATACATACCTGCGGCCGGCCGGTCACCCGGGCCATGGCGTCAGCGGCATGGGCTGCCGCCTGTTCATGGGCCACGGACACGAAGCGGATGCCTGCGTCCGGGAAAAGGTCAAGTGCGTCCATGTAAGCGGACCCCACAATACCGTAACAGACCTCGACACCTTCGGCTACCAGCGTTTCCACCAGGGCCTCGCTGGGAGTCATCTTAACTTTCGCCATCTTTGTACTCCTTTCATGAATAGAGTAGTTTTACTTCCTGAACTCTAACCCTCTTTTTCAGTGATCCGCCATTACCTTGTCCACCAGGAGCATTTGTTCGCCTATGATGAGGCCGGCCTCGATCTTGCCGAATATGGTGTTGCCCACTTCATAACCGCCCTCTGCGAACTCGTCGGCAGTCATGCAGTAGAGCATGGTGTCATTAGCCAGGCCGGCCACCAGCGGGTACTCTACGCCAAGGCCGCGCGCTGAGTCTTTCATGACCAGGCCCATCTCCGACTCCATCTCGACGGGAGCGCCCATGAGCAAGGCGTTGCCGAGCCGGACCACCTGGAGCGGCATCTCGGGGAAGTAATACTTGATAAGCGACTTGGGCGCGGGTATACCCATGATCGAGTTGCCGGGCGGGACCTCGCGACGGACCATTTCCGCCCGTACCGGCGTGGGCTCGATGGTCTCTGCGTCCTCCATGGCGCCGAGGACTGCCGCGGCCACCTTTTCACCTATAAAACGCATGTACTCCAGGTCTGACCTGGGGCTTTCCTTATCCATGGCCGGCGCCTGGTCGCCGATGGCCCCGTTCACGAAAAGGGCCACGGCTCCGGGCACTGCTTTCTCGATTTCCCGCTGAGCCACCCCCGGCCAGTCCGCGGATATCCGCATGTTGTCCGCGCCCAGGACAGTGGCGTGGGTGGCAAAGTTAAACAAAACCGCCTTGGTGTTTCCTTGCTTCGAGTCCACCCGGAGTACAATGAGCTCCGGGTCCGTTCGGTTCTCCGGGCTGCGGGGATCATAGGACTTTCCGAATCTGCGGGTTTCGTAGTTATACGAGCCCGCGGGGTCGCGCCGGTTTCGGGTCACGCCCTCCAGCCGAGCGGCTCCAGCCTTAATAACCGCCGGCTCCCGGCTACGGTCCGCTTTTGCGATGGCGCCGGCGATCCGGTCCGCGGTCCACCGGGTGAGCTCTGCGTTGTACCTGCCGAACACCAGCCCGGCGATAAAGTTCTTGCGCATGGATCCGGGCCCGGAGTGGGTGTGGGTTGCGGTCATCATCAGGTTCCGGTCGGTTATGCCCAGGTCTTTCACGTTCGCAAGCACCTTTCCGCGAAGGTCGCTGGATATGCCGATCAGATCACACGTCACTATGGCTGTCTTGCCTGCGCCGTCGGAAGCCACCAGTGCTTTACAAAACACGTGATCGTGGGCCCCCTTCATGGGCTCGGGTCCGCGGTCCCCATAGCCCGAGGAGGGCACGTCCCATTTATCAAGGTCCGGTGTTATATCGGTAGCTGCCGCGCCCGCGGTGAAATCCCCGGCCAGGACGGGCGCCGACCATGCCAGGAGTACGAGAGCAAAAAAACCGGCAAGGACCCGGAAAGGATTTCTCTTCATTGTAATGGCCTCCTGGAAAACAGTCATAATACCTACATTATCACAAAAACGGTTTATCATTTCCAGAACCTGAGCAGTTGCGGCCAGGCCCGGGGATTGAACACCAGGTTGTTGTAAGCCGCGCACTCGAAGGAGCAGAAGCACTGCCGGTCTTTTATCCACTGCCTGATCAGGCGGGCCTTTTCGCTCGAGACCACCTTTTTGACGTCGTATTTCTCGTCGCGGAGGGAGCCCATTCTCCAGTCATGAAGCCCTCTACCAGGGTCCGCCTCCGGCAGAAGATGGGGGAGCATCTCGCAGGGGTAGACGTTTCCATAAGGGTCCATGGTCACCATGGTTGTTCCCGCCCGGCAGGGAAGGACCATTTTTTTCTCCCGCACTGTTTGCGAGACAACCTCTCGCGCCCGCCGGGAGAGGCGTTCCTTGGCCCTGCCTTGGCGGGGAGCAAGCCTGATGCCGTCCAGGTACTGCCGGCAGGACTCGTAGACGCCGAAATCGGCGTCCGCTGCTTGGGGGTCGAAAGGCTTGCCGCGCACCCACAAAACCTGCACCCTCCTGAACAGGCCGGACTCGGCCAGCTCGCGCACTGACTCCTCTGCAGTGTCCTGGTTGAACGCGGTCACTGTAAGGGACGCTCCCAGCCTGAAGCGCGGGCGGCCCTCCTGGAGGGGGGCGAGGCCACGCACGGTTTCCATGACCTTATGATATGCGCCCGGCACGCCCCGCATTCGGTCGTGGACCTCGGGGGGGCCGTCTACTGAAAGGTCCACGTCGAAAAGCAGGCGGGGGTGATCGACCAGTATCCTTTGCACGGTGTCGATTGTCTTTTCGGTTAGAAGGCCGTTGCCGGCAACTGTAAGGCTTTGCGCGCCCGCTTTGACGAACGCACCGGCAACGCCGTGAAGGTCGTCGCGCAAAAACGGCTCGCCTCCGGTAACCGTCACCTGGATCACGCCGCGAAACCTTTGCGCGATCTTGCCGAGCTCGTCGGAGTCCAGCTCGGCGGCTGCGATGGCGCTCTCCTGGTTTTCGCGGTTAAAACAGAACGAGCAGCGGGCGTTGCAGCGGTGGGTGACAAAGTAGATGAGATAGGGAGGGACCGAGGGATAAAAAGCTTTCCATGCTGTTCCGGCATAGAGCCGGCTTTTTGCCGCTGGTTCGGAAAGACAGGGCATTCAGACCTCGTAGAACCTGTCCTTTTTGCCCACTACGGAAAGGCCGGGGATACTGATCTCCCGTTCCGGGTCCGGCCGGGCGTGTCCCAATACAAAAGCCTCCATGCCGTGGCCGCGAAATACCTTTTTTACATCGTCGGCACGGCCCTCTTCCACTACAATGCACATTCCCACTCCCAGGTTAAAGGTGTTGGCCATCTCCGCATTAGACACCTTTCCTTCCTTTTGGATCACGCTGAAGAGAGGCGGCAGGTCGGGAAGACGCTCGAGTACAAAGCCGACCTCGGAGCGGACCCGCCTTAAGTTCCGGAAGCCCTCGCCGGTAATATGCACCAGGGCCTTGACCCCGGGCACTTTGGCAAGGACCTCCAGCGACGGCCGCACGTATATCCGGGTGGGCTCGAGCAGGGCCTCCCCCGCGGTCATGCCCAGCTCCTCCACCCGGCCGTCAACACCGTATTTGTCGAGCAAGACCTTCCTGGCAAGCGTGTACCCGTTCGAGTGCAGGCCCGAGCTTGAAACGCCGACCACCACGTCGCCCTCGCAGATGCCGTCGCCTACGACCATGCGATCAAGCGCGACCGAGCCGATGGCAGTGCCCACCAGGTCAAAGCCTTTGCCCTCCCGAACGCCTTTTATCATCTCCTTTAACTGGGCGACCTCGCCCGCGGGTATGGAGATGTCGGCCAGGCGGGCGCCTTCGTAAAGGCCCTTGCCCACTTCACCCAGAAGCGGGTCTTGCGCGTTCTCCACTGCAATGTAGTCCAGCATGGCCAGCGGCCGGGCCCCCACGCAGATGAGGTCGTTCACGTTCATGGCAACGCAGTCTATTCCCACGGTGTCGTACCTGTCCATCAGCTCGGCGACCAACAGCTTGGTCCCCACACCGTCGGTGGAAACGGCAATGCCCAGATTAGGGGCAACCTCGATGACAGTGGCGTAAAGACCGACCTCCGCCCGGACGTCGCTGCGACCCTCCAGGCTCTTGTTCACCCAGTGCAAAAGCGTGCCAAAGGTGTCCTCGCCCTCCAGAGACACCACGCCCGCGTCCCTGTATGTCATGCCATTGTCGTCATTCGACATTGCAACCTCCGCTGTCCGGACCTGCCGACGATATCCTCACTTCAAATAGAGTATATCTTCTATGATCCTGGTGTTGGCTTCGATCTGCGGGCCGGACCGCCTCACCAGCTTTTCGAGCACCGACTTGCCGGCCTCTCCCCTCAGCGGAACGGGCCGGCCATCCTCCAGGGCAACGGGCAAAAGCCGGATGTTCGAGATACTGCTCTTTCTGAACTCGGCGCAGAGCAGAAACCCGTCGGCTGTCTTGTCGGGGTTATCCACCGCCGACCCGGTCAAGATACCCATGCCGGTTACCGCCCACTTGCCGCGTACGCGATACAGACCGCCGGCGGACCGCGAGCCATAGCCCAGTACCAGGTCCGCGCCAAAGTCGATGGCCTGCCGCGTTATCCTCAGTTCCGCCTCGGAAAGCGCCGGAATCTCCCTCTCCCGGAAATGGAGTATTACTATCCGAAAGTCGGAGCGGTCTTTCATCTCGGCAAGACCGCTTATAAGCGCCTGCCTCTCGTACTGCGAAGGACCGCTGCATTTTTCACACGGGTCGAGACCCGGAGGTCTTTCCAGGAGGAACGACAGGAACGAGACAGTGATTTTGTTTCTGGTAATGTACACCGGGGTCTGCGCTTCCTTCTGCGTGCTTCCCGCGCCCAGGTAGTAAAACCCCTCCGCCATCATGAAGCGGGCGCTTTTCTGCAAAGCCTCCCTCCCGCAGTCCACTGCGTGGTCGTCAGCCAGGTTTATCACCCTGATGTTGGCTGCAGACAGGGTATCAAGCCACTCCGGCTTCCACCGATATATCTCGTCGCGCGCAAGCGGCTGGCAGCCGAACTCGAGCGCGCCCGCCAGGTCCGCCTGAACGAGGTCCCGCTCCAGGAGAAGCGGAGCTATATTTTCGAACACGTCAGCGTCTGCGCCGAAAAGCGCAACTGCGCCCGCCCGCGGCCTCATCTCCCCGGCCGCGGTAAAAGATAAACGCGTCTCCCTCTCGGCCCTGTCCGCACGCGGACACGAAAAAGCCGAAAAGCACACCAGTAAAACCGAAAAAAACAAAAAAGCCCTGCCGGCTTTGTTCTTACTATTCATGGGCCTTATGGATTCCTTTCCTTTTTGAATCAAATAACAGGAACATGTCTTTACAAGTCATGAGGCATCTTCTTCGGCCACGGCAATGCCGGTCTTTTGTGACAAGAGCCGGGCCGCCTCCCGCGCTTCGGCAAGAGTCATATCAAGGCCGATGTCAACCGCTCCCCCCGAAGTCAGAAGACACAGGGAGGCTCGTCCTGATTTGGCCTCCGGGTTGGTCCGGATCCTTTGGATGTCAGCCACTGAATAAGTGCGGGTCCTGCCCGCGGCCGGCATGCCGCGCCGCACCCGCACCGTATCCTCGGCCGCCCACACCTTCTCCTCCCCGAAGATGATCCATAAAAAGAACAGCAGACCGGCCACAACCCCCGAAAAAAGCACCACTGAGAAGACCAGCACAAACCAGTCATGTCCCCGCTCAAAGAAGCCCCGCACCGATAGTATCAGCGCGAAGACGGCCGCGGACTCCGCCACCAGGAGCACCAGCAGGGTGAAGGCATGCACCGGCATCCGCGTCCGGATGAAGGCTTCGTTATCCCCCTCCCGGATAGTGACCCGGGTGCGGGAAGTCATGACCATCAGCCGCCCGCGTTCTTTTTGAGGTCAGCGATCGCCTTTTTATAGTCCGGCCTCTTGAACACACTGCTTCCGGCAACGAACACGTTGGCGCCCGCGTTTGCAGCGTCCTTGATGTTGTCCGCGGTGATGCCGCCGTCTATCTGCACGTCGATGTCAAGGCCCTGCTCGCCGATCATCCGTTTGAGGTCGGCGAGCTTGCGAAGCGAGCCCGGTATGAATTTCTGTCCGCCGAAGCCGGGGTTCACCGACATTAAAAGCACCATGTCCAGGTCCGCCAGTATGTAATCGAGCACCGACAGCGGAGTATGGGGGTTCAGAGAAACCGCTGCCTTGACCTGCCGCGGCCGGTCAAGCTTCTCGCCCGCTTCGCGGATTTGATGCACAACTCGGTTTAAATGGTTACAGGCCTCGCTGTGAACGGTGACAACGTCTGCACCAGCAGCCACAAAATCGTCAACGTACCTCTCCGGCTCCACGATCATGAGGTGAACGTCCAAGGGAAGCTCAGTAACTTTGCGAACAGCCTCCACCACCGGCGGACCTATGGTTATGTTCGGAACAAAACGGCCGTCCATAACGTCAACGTGAATCCAGTCCGCACCCGCGTCCTCCACCACCCGTATCTCCTCGGCAAGCCGCCCGAAGTCAGCCGACAAAATGGAAGGAGCGACAATGGGATTTTTGGGGGGGGCGGTATGGTTCGACATGTTTCTATACCTCTCTCTGCCTGCTGACTATATTATGGCATCAAAAGGGAGCGAGGCCAAAATTAGCAGTGCATGAAACGCACCGCAACGGTCTGGCAAGGACACACCTTGTCTGATAGAATGCCGGTTATACGGACGGGCGGACCGCAGCCGGGTTTAACGGCTGTTCGGATTGAGAATTACACTACATTCAGGAAAGGCCAAACAAGATGCCGAAACTGACGGAACAGGAAAAGAGGGAGGTCATCCGCTTTCTGGATGCGGACAAGCCGCTGCCGGACAAGTACAGGTTCCTGCTCTTTGACGAGAAGCAGGAGGTCGAGCTGGTATGGAACGGCAAGACGAGCCAGGTGACGAACGTGGTCCTGCCTTTCCAGATCATCGAGCAGGTGGACGAGCCGCGCTCGGAAAAGCCCAAGACCATGCAGATGGACCTCTTTGACATGCAGGGCACCGGAAGGCAGTTAAAGGGCTGGACCAATGGCGATGTGCAAGTAAAAGAGAGCCAGGGTGGGCGCGTAAAATGGAGCCACCCTTGGCCAAACAATAGCGCCTGAAAATGGCGCTGTCAATACCGGTATGGGCCGGATAATCAGCCCTTATTTCGGCCAAGAGCAACATTCTTCCGGAACAGACCTTGGGCCGCGGACTTCGCAGGATGTACACCGAAAGCACGGAGGAGTTTTTAAGCGTTGTGGGAACTGATCCCTTTATGGAATTCGTCGAGTCCATACAGGCGGAGGGGGTTGTACTGGAAAGACGCGCCATGGGAGAAGGGACAGAGCCCAAAACGCCGCTGGTGGTGGAAGTGGACAATGAAAACGAGAAAAAAGACATTGATTCACTTGACATCGAGATGCCGCTTCTCGGTCCGCGGCTCTACCGGGAGTACAAGAATCTTTCCGAACTTGACGTAAGTAACCTTGGAAACAAAAAGATTGGATATAAAGAGTTCAGTGAGGAAGAGCAGAAAGAAATAGTTTTCAAAGACATCTCTACCGGCGAGATCACTCATAAAACTTTTATGGACATCTCCGGTGTTGCGGACTATCGAAGCGTGCTCGGGTATTTTGCAGGCACAATCATGAAGGAAATGCGTCTTGTAAGCGGCTATGATGTAGTTTACGGCAAGGTCAAAGATTTCGTGCAAAACCACTTGTTCGACAGGCCTGTCGCTCTTGAAGATGCGAACACCCTTCGTAACTTGTCGGAGCTTGAGGCAACCAAGACCCTGATTCAGACTTTCAAGCAGGCTGTTAACTCCCTCACCATTCGCGAAAAAGGAGAAGCGGAAATCAGGGACAAGATAAAATTGCGACAAGCCCGGCCTTTTATGGCAAAGGAACAAGAGTATCTGGTCCCGAAGAAAAGCGTTTTCAACAGGATCATCGGGGACAGCCATTTTGAACTTTTGTTTGCAAAATTCCTGGAAGACCGCCCGGACATTATTTCCTTTGCCAAGAATTACTACGCCGTGAATTTCCGGCTGGACTATGTAAACGCCGATGGAGAAATTTCCAACTATTACCCCGATTTTCTGGTCAAGGTATCGGACGATGAAATCTGTATTGTCGAGACAAAGGGCCAAGAAGACCTGGACGTTCCCTTGAAAATGGAGCGGCTTCGTCAGTGGTGCGAAGACGTAAACAAAACTCAATCCGAGATAAAGTATGACTATGTTTTTGTTGACGAAGAAAGTTTCAAGAAATATAACCCCAAGTCCTTTAAACCATTAATCGGCTCCTTCACCGACTACAAAAAACAGTAAAAAATATTGTTCACAACAGCGCCATGGCCTTGTTGGCGAGCGTCTCGTTGGTTCCGTCCATGATTCGGAGGAGCTTGGCGTCGCGGGCGTATTTTTCCACTCGGTACTCCTTGGATATGCCGTATCCTCCGAAGACCTGGACCATTTGTGCGGTGTGGTGCACTGCCTGTTCGGTGGCGTAGACCTTTGCCGCCAGGCTGGTTTTGAGGTCTCCGGGGAAGCTCTTGGCTGCGAGCCAGCTTCCTTTCCACAGAAAGGCGCGGGCGCTCTCGATGGCCTGATAGGTCTCGAAGAGCTTGTGCCCGATGGCCTGGTGCTCGGCAATGGGTTTTCCCCATTGGACGCGCTGGCGGGAATGCTCGAGGGCATCCTCGAAAGCGGCGCGCATGAGGCCCAGAGCAATGTATCCCACTCCGAGGTTGCCGATAGTGATGATGGCGTGGTGGAGCATGGGGTAGTTTTCGCCGGGCGGAAAGATCATGTGCTCGGCGGGCACTTCCACGTCGTCGAAGAACACTGACGCCTGGTTCAACGCGCGCAGTCCGGTCTTGTCGAGCGGCTTGCCCTTGGAAAGTCCGGGCGAGTCTCCGGGCACCACGAAAGTGCCCGAGCCGCGGATGCCGAGCGAGGGGTCCACGCACGCAAACACGATCAGGGTGTGGGCTATGCCTCCGTTGGATATGAAGTCCGACTTGGTGCCGGTGAGCACGTAAGATTCTTCTTTCTGTCGTGCCGAGGAGAGGTGTCTTACGCAGGGGTCATAGTAGTTCTTGCCGTCGGAGCCGACCTCGGGCTCGCTCGAGCACCAGCCGGTGATAAGCTGGGGATCGTCGCTTTCGCAAAAAGGTATCACGAACCTGTCGACGAGCTTCTTGTTTTCTCCTGCCAGGAAGGCCACGAGCTGGGGCACTATTGCCGCGGGCGTGAGTCCTGCTGCAAAGCCGGGTCCCCACCTGGCAAGTTCCTCCCACACCATGCCGGTGGTCTGGGGGTCCAGTCCCAGTCCGCCCACCGCCTCGGGCAGGGCCATCTTGTGGAACCCCAGCTCGAACGCCTGCTTCATGGCGTTCCAGAACAGGCTGCTCTGAAACGCCTGCTCCGGTTCCATCCTGTCCAGCTCGGTCTCGACCGGCTGGAGCACTCCCTTGCCGAACTCGCGGGCGGTGCCGGTGATCTGCTTCTGTGTCTCGGTCGGCTCGAAATCTATCATACCATTTCCCTTCTGTTTAATAAGAAGTGTTGCAGGTGCGAGAATACTTAATCGCGACTGAAGTCGCTCGCACCAAGACAACTATGTATCAGTCTCATAATTTTTCGCCGCAAACTTAAAACGTCCTTTACATTACTTTTTTAGCCCGGAGAAGAAGTCGGTCATCCGGTAGTAATAGGGCAGATACGCATCCCCGTCCACTTCCTTGATCACGCTTCCCGGCTGCATGGTGTTGTCGCTTACCAGATAAAAAGCTGCTTGAACATTCACCAGCTCGACCTCTGACCAGGGGTCATACTCCGAGTCCTGATACTCGACGTGACCTGCGCCTATCTCCAGGCTCTTCATCTCGATGTCGGTCTTGTGCCTGCAAAGGAGGACGGGCCCGTCGAACCCGGGCTTCAAGTCTATCCTGGGCATGGCCTTGTACAGGAAGTTGGGTCCGCTGTCGGGTAGCTCGGGCAGGGTCCCGGTAAGATCGGTTTTGATGTGCACGAACCTTATGCCGTGCCGCTCGATCCAGCCCTCGACGTGGTCGTCTTCCCGGGAGAGATGGATGTTGGCCAGCTTCTTGGGAAAGCCGAAGATGTCCCGGCCGTTGTAAAGCCGGAGCTCCTCGCTGTCTATGGGCATGGCCAGGCAGTAGCTGCCGGCTTCGCCCTCGTGCTTGCAGCGAAGGAACAAGGCCCCCTCGCGGTAACCCGGGCCCAGGTTGGTCTCCGGGTACTGCGCGATGAACATCATGCCCGACGGAGAGTCCGCAGGCTCGAGAGGCGGCGGAAGCAAGCGCTCAACTATCTCCGGCCGGGTCTCGAACATGACCCCCAGCATGCGCGAGTCAATAAACTTCCTTACTCCCAAGCTGTAGTAAGAGTCCAGCTCCTCCTTGGTCTTTACAAAACCCATTACTCCTCCTTTCCGGGCGAGCCCCGGCGCATTGATTACATCAAGTGTTTAAGAAAACCGCCTGGCAATGCCCAGCCTGCTCGACCTGGCCAAGAGCACCGCCTTTTCTATAAAGCCCGGCGAGATGCGATAAACCAGTGCGCCCAGCACCCCCACGGGCGTCATTATAATCTGCTTCTTTCTTTTCGTGAGCATCCGGGTGATGAGCTTTGCCGCACCCGCCTGGCTGTGGTGGGCCGGCCTGTCAGGAAGCGCGAGCGAGCCGTCCGCAGCGATGATCCTCTTTTCCGGGTCATGCTCGGTAAACCCGAGGTATACCACTCCCACGTTAACCCCCTTTGGCAAAAGCTCGAGCCGGAGCGACTCGACCAGTCCGGTCAGGGCCTTCTTGGTGGCGCAGTATATGGACGCGCCGGGCAGTCCGAAGAGTCCCGCGATGCTGGAGATATAGATGATCTGTCCCTTGGACTCGACCACGTGGTCAACCGCGGCCTTGGACACGTTGATGCAGCCGGTCAAGTTGGTCCGCTCGATCCGGTGACAAACACCGGGACTGAGCTCTACGAATTCCCCCCGCATGGACACGCCCGCGTTGTTAATCACGATATCAAGCCGGCCGAACTCGGATATGGCGGTGTCAACCATCTTGCGCGCGTCATCCCATTCGCCCACGTCGCCCGCTACTGCCACTACCTCGTGTCCAGCGTCCTTCAGCTTGCGCTCCGAGTCGCGAAGCCGCTCTTCTCCCCGCGCGGTCAGCACCACCTTTGCTCCGCGCTCGGCAAGGGACCGGGCGGTGGCATAGCCCACGCCCCGGCTGGCACCGGTGATGAGCGCCACCTGTCCCTTGAAGGTCTGCGGCGTCTGCGGCTTTTCCAGGTGGCCGTACTCGATAAGTCCCTTGTAAGCTTCCTCGATGGCCCGGTCAATGGGGGTCTGCGGCATGTCGAGCTCGCGCATCGCTTTTTGCGGAGTGTAATATGTTCCCATGAGCGACAGCCGCGCCAGGGTAAGATTCAGTAGTGCTTTTCTGCCGGAGACCTTCTCATACAGGGTTCCCAGTAGCCCGCCGAACATAATGAGGGGGGAGGGCAATATTCTTTTGGGCGGCTCTTTGCCTGCGGTTTGCGCCAGCTTGGTGAAGAACTCGGTATAGGTCAGGTTCTCGCCGCCCAGGATATAGGTCTCGCTCGCGCGTCCTTTCTCGATGGCGTTGGCCATTGCCCGGGCTGCATCGCGGACGTGGGCGAAGTTCCGCCCGCCGGGCGAAGAGAACCGGAGATTTCGTGATACGAACTGCCTGATGATCTCGCCCGAGCTGGGCCTCGAGTCGTGCGGACCGATAAGGAAGGTGGGCGCAACCACCACCGCGTCCAGGCCCTTGTCGCGCACGTACTCCTTGACCAGCTCTGCCGCCTTGTGCTTGGACTCCATGTAGGCGATGCCTTTGTATACGTCCGGGAAAGGGCTCTGCTCGTCCGCGGGCTTCTCCTTTGTTCCGAACCGGAAGGAGCTTGCCGATCCCACTGCGATAAGCCGTTTAATTTTCGCTTGCAGGCACGCCTCGAGCACGTTGCGGGTCCCTTTCAGGTTTACATTCCAGGTTATATCCGGGTCGGCCCACTGGTCGGTGACGGCTGCGCAGTGGAATACATAGTCGCAGCCGGACATGGCCTCTGCCAGCGCTTCGCGGTCTTTCACCAGGTCTCCTTCCGCCCGCTCCACTGAAAGCCCTTCGAGGCTTGGCGAGCTGCGGCCCGGCTCGATGAATACCTTGACCTCATAGCCGTCCGAAAGAAGCTCGCGTACCAGGTTGCTTCCCAGAAGTCCGTCCGCGCCCGTTACAAATACCTTCACACCGTCCCCTCCGTTCTTCGTGCAGTAAGCGTTTTTCCCTTCAGCCGTATGCTACAGGCTCGAACCCGGCTTCGGAAAAGACCGACTCGATGGCATGCAGCGAGTCCTCTCCGAGAGCGCCGGGGTCTCGAAAAGACTCCAGCCGGCCCAGTTTTTCGTACTTGTCCTTTGCCCAGTCGTGATAGGGCATGAGGTGGACCTCCCCTTTATAGCCGGCTTCGCAAAGGAGAAAGACCATGGATTGCGCCGTCTGCGTGTCCGCGTTAAACCCCGGCACCACCGGGATGCGCGGTATTACCCTCTCCGGGCCGCCTTGCATTACGAGCTCCTTGAAGTTATCGAGGATGCAGTCGTTTCCGACTCCGGTGCCTTGCTCGTGTCTTGCCGGGTCAATATGTTTTATGTCGTACAAAAAGAGGTCCGTGTTCTCAAGCAGCGGCTTTACAAGCTCG
Source organism: uncultured bacterium (assembly GCA_964420375.1). GTDB lineage: Bacteria > RBG-13-61-14 > RBG-13-61-14 > RBG-13-61-14 > DATKZS01 > CAYQTK01. The sequence goes on along the minus strand of CAYQTK010000036.1, from coordinate 14,593 downwards.
ACTGAGAAGAAGCCGCAGGTCTCGATCGCGGTATGGACCCCTTGTTCGTGAAGCATAGCAAGTATTGCAAACAAAAAGTCCTTTTGATACAGCGGCTCGCCCCCGGTTATGGTGACTCCGCCGCCGGAGTTCTCGAAAAAGGGACGGTCACGCAAGACCTTTTCCACCACATCTCCTGCGGTGGTCTCGTAGCCGATGACCTCCATGGCTTGGTTCGGACACTCCCGCGCGCAGGTCCCGCATACCACGCATCTTTTGTAATCGCGGACCGCCTTTCCGTCCTTGTCCATGCTGAGCGCCTTTTGTGGACAGACACTAACGCAGGTCCCGCAGCTTCGGCAACGCGCCGGGGTGTAGCCCATCTCCGGCTTGGGGTTGTGCGACTCCGGGTTATGGCACCAGTAGCATTTTAAGGGGCATCCTTTCAGGTACACGCACGTCCGGATGCCGGGTCCGTCGTAAATGGCGTAGCCCTGCACGTCAAAGACCACGCCCCTTTTGCTTTCCATGCTCATTTATGCTCGGTCCGCGCTATGACCTCTTCCTGGATTTCCCGTCCCAGGTCAACAAAGTAGGTGCTGTATCCGCCCACCTTGACGATAAGGTCGCGGTACTCGGAAGGGTTCTGCTGTGCTGCGCGGAGCATCTCCGCGCCGGCAACTGTAGGTTGTACCTGCGACCCTCCCAGCTTGAAGTAGGTCCGGATAAGCGACGCCCATTTTTGGCGGGCGGCCTCGTTCTCGCCCACCCCGCTGGGATGGAACTTCATGTTGACCGCACACCCCATTACGTCCTCGAAGGGCAGGGAAGCCACCGAGCGCAGTGCCGCGGTCACTCCCGAGCGCTCCACGTTATAGGGGTTGCAGCTTGCAGCGTAAGGCGTTGCCGCGCTCCTGCCGTCCGGGCTTGCAATGGACAGCCTGCCGTCAATAGTGTGGGTGGTCATGCTGATGACGTAGACCACGAACGGCCCGCCCTTGTAGTTCTCATAGTTATAGGTCTCTTCCCACAGAGCTTTCATGACGGACGCGGCCAGCTCGTCCGACTCCGGCTCTCCGTTTCCCCACTTGCCGGAAAGGTTGTCTATCTCTTTCTTTAAGTCCTCGTGGCCGATGAACCCGTGGTCCACCGCGGCGAGGAGCTCTTTTATGGTGAGCTTCTTTTTCTCGAACACGAGTTTCTTGATCACGTACAAGGAGTCGGTCATGTTGGCGATGGCGTTTATCATGGAGATGCCGGAGAGGTCATACCTTGCACCGGCGCGGGTTATGTCCCTCTTGTTTTCCAGGCATCCGTCCATGAAGGCGGATATGACGGGCGCGGGCAGGGTCTGCGCATACATGCGGTCACGAAGGTTGGACCCTTCGACCAGCTTCTTGATGAAGTAGCGGCCCTGCTCGATCACTGCGTTCTGGAGCTCCTCGAAGCTTTTGAAGCCGTCGGGGTCGCCGGTTCTCACTCCTTCTCCTTTCAAGGTCCCCGCCAGGGTGCGGGAGTCTCCGTTTCTAAGGGTGATATCGAGCAGCTTGGAGAGCAGGAGCGCATTGGCGCTCATCGAGCCGGTCTTGCCGGGGCAGGTGAGCTCGACGCATCCCATGACCGCGTAGTCGCGGGCGTCCTCCAATGTGAAGCCGCGGCGCTGCATGGCCTCGATGTTGATCTCGTCGTTAAACAGCGAGTAGCTGGAAGTGCCCTGGTAGAGCATGTCGGAGAGCTTAATAAGCAGCTCGTCAGGGCTTTCCGGATGGACCCGCACGGACACGTTGGTTATGGCCTTTGATCCGTGGGCGGCCTCCAGAAAGAGGTAGGTGAGGTCGTTGACTGCATCGTGTCCTTGCCGGTCGACTCCTCCGAGCGTCACCGGCGAAGAGCCCAGGTAACGGTGGTAGAAGTTGGCCAGGATATTTGACTCCGGCCGGATGTTCTGGGACATGATCTTTAAAAGGAGTTCCTCGAGAATCTCGCGGGCCTCGTCAGGCGTTATGCGGCCTGCTTCCACGTCGTCTCGGTAGAAGGGGTAGAGTTCCTGGTCGAGCCTTCCGAAGCAGTGGAGGTTCACGGGATGGGCGAGTTCGACCGCTGTCTTTATGGTCCACATGGACTGCACCGCTTCCCTGAAGGTCTCGGGCGGCTTGCGGGGGACCTTGCGGCAGGTCGTAAGCATGTCTTCGAGCCGGCCTTTCGTCTCCTCGTCAGCGGTGTTTTCAAGCTCGGTCGCGATCCTCTCCGCCAGCCTTTCCGCGAATATCATCACCCCCTGGATGGACATTTCAACAGACTCAAGGAAAGTGCGGGACTCGTCGTCGAGGTCGGGCTCTTCCAGCTTCTCTTGAACTTCGGCGAGCATGGCTTCCAGCCCGTTTTCAAGCACGGGCCGGTAGTCGAGAATGACGTGTCCCTGTATGGTTGCTATGGTTGCCGCAGTGGACAGCATCATCACCTGTCGCGAGGTATTGCCGGGAATTCCCATGACAAAGTCGTGCATGTCCTTGGAGTAGAGTCCTGACTTTAAAAGCTCGTCCTGGAGCCTGTCAGCCAGGCACCTTCCCTTCCAGTAGGGCAGCAGCTCGGAGAGCAGCTCGCGCTTGTCGCTGTCTTTCACCTGGTAGGGGTTGATGCTCCGCTCGGACATGGTTTTCAGGTTCATGTTCAAGGGCGTGGTCCCGCTTTTCTTGGTGATCTTCTGGTTTTTCATGAAGTCGCGGAGCGCGCCCTTCTTTATCATGTAACCCAATCCCTGGGCCATGGCCTTGCCGCGGAACTTGATCATCTGCTTCTTGTCAATCTCCGCTTCCAGCACGGTGTTGTACTCGCCCCTCTCGATGGGCAGGGGAATCCCCAGAAAGTACTCGCACCAGTAGCCGGCGATGCGGTCGTCGGGGTCCACGTAATGGGTCATGTTCTCGTACACGTTCTTCATGGCGGAGGCGACCCGCAGCGGCAGCGCCATGCCCTCGGTCCGTTTCCAACTCTGTGTATAGTAGCGCGCGCGCTCGACGGAGATGTACGCGGGCCCGGTCTGATAGCGGGAGCGGAGCCGGGCGATGCGGTCGCTTGCCGGCCGGTCCGTGTTCATGCCGCTTTGTGCGGAGCCTTTTTCATCGGGTTGCGTTGCCATGACGGTCCTCCTTTCCGGTCAGACGCTGATCGGATACTTGCCGTATTTCTTCGCCGCCTCCACCATCGCCCGGTAGTTCTCGGGCTTGACGTAGTCGGGGATGGAGTTGGAGGCCGCGATACCCCATCCTCCGCCGGGCGCGAGCTCTCTCATCCTCTGTTTGACCTTGTTGTCCACGTCCTCCACCGTGCCCATGGTCAGGGTGTAATCAAGGTCTATGTTGCCGAAGATACAAAAGGTGTCTCCGAAGCGTTTCTTCACGTCCACGATGTCCATGGCCTGCGGCTCGATGGGATGGATGCCCTTGATGCCGCACTCGGCGAGGTCGGGCAGCACGGGCACGAGGTCGCCGTCGGAGTGGAACACGAACGGCAGTCCCGCGGAGTCGAGTATATCGCCGATTTTGCGGTACCAGGGGAACACGTACTCCCTGTATATATTCGGCGAGACCAGCGTTCCGCCGGTGTGGGAGAGGTCGTCGGACATGAACACCATACCCAGTCTCGGCATGGTGGCGAGCTTCTTGGCGATCTTTACGTAGCTCTCTCCTATTTTTTCGAACAGGGCCTCGACCAGTGGGAGATTGTCGTAGAGCGCATAGGAGAAGTTCTGGAGTCCCATTGACTGGGAGGTGTTTCCGAATATGGCCGCGGGGGAAAGCATGCCCATGATCTTCATCTTGGGGGGAAGGAGCTCCGCCACTTCGTAGAAGGACGAGAAGTCCACTTCGTCCGGCTCCGGCCAGGGGAACTTCTCCACGTCCTCCATGGTGGCGATGATCCCTTCGCTTTCCGTGATCCAGGCCCGCTCCCGGTCGGCCTCTCTCAAGGACCCGTCCAGGTTGGCCGCGGTGCGCATGAGCCGCGGCGTCAAAAAGGGAGGAATGACCGGCACGAAATCGTAGCCCGCCTTGATGTAAAACTCAACCTCGTCGCGGGCGTCGTTTATCTCCTTGCCCAGAAAGTACTCCTGGATGGGGATGGCTATCTCGGCCTCGAACAGCGGGACCCGGTCGGGCTCTTCCCGGCGCAATACCGTCTCCAGCCGGGAGAAGTCCGGGTCCAGGGGAACGCCGCCGAGATCGCCCTCGACTTTTACCGGCCCGGCCGCGGCGGAAGGCTGTTCTTTACCGAACATCCCTTTGATGCGCTGCCACAATGACGGCGGCCCTGCATCGCCCAGCACGTCGCTCACCTTGAGGCTCGCTCCCCCGTACTCGTTGGTTATAAAGCCCATCTTGATGACGTGTCTGCCGGGGCTGAGTTTTTCCCCCCTCGCCTGTATCACCAGCTTCGAGTCCTTGGCGAAGTTGACCACCTCGTCGAGCCGGCCGCCGGAAAGGTCGATGGGATGGCCGGAAATAATCAGCCGGAGGTTTTCGACGGGCACGGTCTCATCGTCGACGGTGACACTCATCTGGCGCATGCCGCTTATCTTGAGCGGCGTCATGGTGTTCATGAAACAGAACTCGAACCCGTCGTCAATGTTCTTCAAGCTCCCCCGCTCGTAAACCTTGTTGACCAGAAACCCGGGAATATAAACCATGTCGTGCCTCCTGATTGTTCTTCAGTACATGACCGTTATCGGGCTTTGCGGCCCGCCTTCTTATCGGCATTTCTCTTGCCGGCTTCTTGCTTTTCCATGGCTTCGATGACTATATCGAACATCTTATGCAGGTGCGCTTTCCTGGCTTCGAGCTCTTTTTCGGAAAGCGGGTCTCTGCCCACCAGGTGCTCGAGCACGCCGCTGTAGGTAAAGTAGCTCACGATCATTCCGTAGAAGCTGGTGAGAAGATGATGGGAGGCGAACTCGACCGATTGCGCCGCAGGAAAAGCTCCTTCGAGAAGCTTCCGGCCGGCCTCGAACATGGGCATGAGATGGGCGCGGACGCGGTCGAGGTGTGCTCCGCCCGAGCTCTCCCGCTGGACGATGCGGCTGAAGTTCAAGTTGGCCGCCAGAAAATCAACGTAGGCGTCAATCACTCCAAGCAGCCGGTCGCGAAGGGAGCCTTCCCTGGAAAGATACTCCTGAAGGGTCTCGTCCAGCCGGCCGTAGTAATCGTCAAGAACGCTTATGTAGAGCGACTCCTTGCTCTTGAAGTGATAGTGGATAAGGGCCTTGTTGACGCCGGAGAGCTCGGCTATCTCCCGGGTGGTCGCGGCCTCAAAGCCGACCTCGCCGAAAAGATGGTCCGCAGCCTTCATGATCTCTTCACGCGCGCTCATGGCCTCCCCACGGGGAGCGTCCTGCAGGAAATTTTTTCATCCGCATTCTCCGCAAGATTTATTTGTCCTGACTTGCTTGTTCTCGACTTTTATTTTTCTTTTATCCGATCATTCATTCCGCCCGGCGAATTTAACCGGGCGCCCAGTTAAGATTGATAGCACATAATCTAACCAAGGTCAAGAATTTTTTAGTTCACGTCTTTAAAATCGGTCTAAAGGAGAAGCCCGCGGGTACGAATATATCAGCCGGCAAAGCCTTTGTAATTCACGAACACGGGGGACGAGAACCCGAGTCCGCCGTTTTTGAACTCGACGCGGATGTAATAGTAATGCTGTCCGCGGTCAAAGTCACGGTCTTGCCATCGGCACTCGATTGGTCCCCCGTTCCTGGCGAACTCGGTGTGGACCTCTTTGCCGTCCTTTATGAAGACCACCGCCCTGACCGGGTCATCGGGATTGGTGTTTCTTGCGTAAGCTTTTGCAGTGGGGGGCGAGCTTAAGCTTACGCTCTTTCCCATGACGTGTCCGTCGAGGTTAAAGCGGATGTCGGCGCGGTTCATGGGAGGGGCCGTGTCTTTGAAAGGGGTGGGAGACTCGAGTGTGGACATGTCGCGGGAGCGGACGTTGCTGTCGAGCCCCAATGACCTGCGGCCGAGCATGGCGTCAAAGATGGCCTTCCTGTCTTTTTCTTCCGCCCACACCGCGGATGTCACGTAGCCGATGCCGTTTGCGGAATGCGTGTCGGATGTGGCGTATGCCCCCAGTGGCAGCCCGTTTCTCAAGCACTCGCGCCAGCACATGTGCCAGTTGTTCTTCTGCTTTCTGGTGCGCACCTTCTCCAGGATGCCGCCGATGGCCACCCATATGCCACCGCTTTTCATCTCCTCTTTGTCCAGATAGTTCTCCACCGTCTTTTCCGCGGGCGTGTGGTTACTGGTCACGTCGTAGAGGGGCTCGAGGCTCTGATCGTGTCCGATGAAGTTGTTGCCGAGTTCGTACATGTTATGGGCGGTGACGAGCACGCGGGAGTCCGGGCCCACCGCGAACTTGTGCAGAAAGGGGTAGAGGTACTGGTTGGTGTTGCTCTTGTTCTTCGGCGGATAGGTGAGCGGAAAGGTCCGCTTGTAGTAGTCCCCCTCGAACAACACCACGCGATGGCCGGTCTTCTGGGAGCTGAACTCGTAAGCCTGGAAGCAGACCATGTCCGGGCTGTCGAACATTTTAGGCAGGAAGGCGATGTAAGCCTCCAGGCCGGGGGTATTGGATATGGTGAAGTCATGGTCGGAGACCGCGTAATAGTCGAGGCGGGCCACGTCGCGCGCGAAGTGATAGAACCAGTCAGCCGGGTCCACGCCGTCGCTGGTCCAGCTATGGGAGTGGGTGTCGCCGAACAGAAGCTTGAGCCTCTTTCCGGAGACCTCCATGACGGCCGGCTCGGGCTTGTCCAGGACCGGCCAGCCTTTGCCGGGCTTTTCAGGGTAGGTCTCTCCTTGCGTCCGGTGCCGCTCGCCCGGCTTTGCAGGGACCGGCGTGGGCGTAAGGTGGTGAAGCTCCGAGGCAAACCCCAGCCTCTTTACGTAAAGACTGTCGTAGACCCCTTCGATCACGTCGTGCTCGGTCAGGGCCACCGAGTACTCCCACATAAAGTTAAGCGCGTCCTCCATCCGGTACTCCCGGACCTTGTCCGACTCGGTCCATCTGTCTCCCTCGTAGACCATGTGCCTGACAAACCCCCACATGAACTCGCTGTGGTCCCGGTAGAAAAGATGCACCCGGTTGTGCTTGTCAACCTGCAAAAAGGGATGGATGCACTGGCCGTAGCCGGTGAGCCTCCCGTTGTCGCGGGGGGGAAGCCCTTCCGGCTGATAAGGCCAGGCCCATTCTTTGCCGTCAAAGAGACGGGCGTGGATCACCCGGTGCTTGCTGAACTCGTTGAGCTCGTTGGACGCGCGGTACCACGCCACCCAGATGTTGCCGTCCCTGTCCTCCGCCAGGTGGGTGTCGCAGTCCCACAGCGGGCTGTCGCTGACGCGCATCTCCGGTCCGGGCTTTTGCGAAGAAGTGAGCCTTAAAAACACGTCGTATCTGCCGTCGCGGTAAGAGTCCCATGATACCGCCACAGCCCCCCGGTGGGGCCCGTCCTTGCGGGTCACTATCAGGCGGGGACGGAAGTTTTTACCGGCTTTGCTTAGTTTGATCGGCTTGCTCTTTGACTTTCCGTCGAAGCTTATAAGTCGAATGGACCCGTCTTTCCAGTCCTCGTAGGCGATCCAGGCGCGGCTGGTGTCCGGGTCCATTGCCACCTCGGGATGGAGCGCGGGCCTGTCCCCTCCCGCAACGGCAACGGGTTCGGTCCAGCTCACCCCGTCTTCTGAAAAGCAGGCGTACACCCGCCAGTTCCGGTCCTTGTAATCCATTGCGCACCAGGTGATGCAGGCATTTCCCCCGCGGGAGTCAATGCGAGGGTCCAGCTTGGCGTGCGGCTGACCGGCGCTGATCTCGACGGGCTTGCCGTAGAAGCCCTTGTCCTTGGTCTTCACCAGTATGCGGTCATGAGCCTCGCTTACATTGGTGGGTCCCCACTTCGTCTGCACTTCCCTGGTGGTCACCTCGATCCGCACCCAGCTCACCAGTCTCCTTCCGGTTTCGGGATCGAAACATATCCTGCCCATCCGCTCGATGGTGCCCTCGACTCCTTCCGACGCCCACGCCGGCCAGGCATGAGCATGGGACAGAAACATCGCCCCGCCTGCGGCTGTCAAGCTCCGGTTTATAAACACCCGCCGGGTCGTTCCCCCGCTCTTTACTTTGTCTTCCTGCGTCATGGTCCCCTCCCCGAAAAGTCCGCGAGATTTTTAATCGCTGAACGGCCTGATAATCACCTTCATGGAATCGCCGGCCTCTGCCACCAGCCGGAAGCCCTCGCCCACCTCGTCCAAAGGAAACACGTGGGTGGTAAGCTCTTTCACCGGGATCATGCCGCCGCTGATCAGGTCCATGGCTATCCTGATATCAAGCGCGGCGCAGGCGTAGGACGGCATCAAGGTAATGCCGTTTCTCCAGAAACGGTTTATGGGCACGGGAAGATCAATCCCCGGTTCGGTGGTCGCAAAGCAAAGAACAGTGCCTCCCCGGTCAACCGAGTCCATGGCCTGACGGAAGGCGCTCTCCGCGCCCGTGCATACGATCACCATGTCCGCCAGGCGACCGTTGTTTGCCTCCCTGACCCTTGCGGGTATGTCATCTTGTGCATGCACCGCCGGGGTCGCTCCCAGCCGTCGGGCCAGATCAAGCCGATAGTCGTTTACGTCAGTGGTAATGATCCGGGTTATGCCCGAAGCCTTTGCCAGCGTAAGGTGCAAAAGCCCGGACAGGCCCGAGCCCAGGATGAGCACGGTCTGCTCCTGCGTAAGCCTGGAAAGTCTCTGGCCGCGCACCACACAGGCCAGGGGCTCTATAAAAACGCCGTCATCCCAGGTCATCCGGGGGTCGAGAACAAACGTGCCCCGGTCCACGTTGATGGGCGGGACCCGCACGTACTCCGCCAGTCCGCCGGGGGCGAAGTTGGTGGTATGCAGTGTCTCGCACACGGTATGGTGTCCGCGCATGCAGTAGTGGCAGGTGTTGCACGGCACGTGGTGCGACACGAACACCCGGTCGCCCGGCTTATACGTGTCGACCCCCGCGCCGGTGTCGACGACCTCTGCGGCTATCTCGTGGCCCAGCACGCGGGGCGCCTGCTTAAGTCGGTACCACTCGAGCACGTCGGTGCCGCAGATGCCGGAGGCCATCACCTTTACCAACAGCTCGCCGGCTCCGATCCCGGGTGTAGGGTGGTCCTCGACCCTTACGTCGCGGTTGTTGTAATACATGGCAACGCGCAAAAGATCATCTCCCGGTGCAGGACACGAAAGCCCGCCCTTGCCGCGAGCCTTTTATCACGGTCATCTCACTTCTTCGCGGTCTTCTTCTTTTTTGACGCGCTCTTCCTGCTCTTGTTCTTTTTCTTTTCGTCCAGGAAGTAGTTGTAGGCTTTGCCGGGACCGTAGCCCTCGTGGAGTATGGCCCGGACCGCCTTGATCATGGCGATGGGGTCCTCGCTCTGGAAGATGTTGCGGCCCATGTCCACGCCTACTGCCCCGTCGGATATGGCCCGGTAGGCCATCTGGAGCGCGTCCTTTTCAGGTATCTTTTTGCCGCCCGCGATAACGATGGGAACGGGACAGGTGTTGACCACCTTTTTGAAGTCCTTGCAGTAATAGGTCTTGACCACCCGCGCACCCAGCTCGGCGCCGATGCGGGATGCGAGCGACAGGTAGCGGGCGTCGCGGGCCATGTCCTTGCCCACCGCGGTCACGCAAAGCACGGGTATGCCCAGGTCTTCAGCCTGGTTTATCATCTCCGACATGCCGAGCAGGGTCTGTCTCTCATACTCCGCGCCCACGAATATGGATATAGCCACCATGGAGGCGTTCATCCTGACGACCTCTTCCATGGACAGCGTGAGGCCTTCGTTGGAAAGCTCCGTCAAAACGCTGGTCCCCCCGGAAGCGCGGAGGATGATGGGCGTCTTGGTACCCGTGTCTATCCAGCTTCGTAGCGCGCCGCGGTTGAGCATGAGAGCGTCTGCGTAAGGCACCAGCGACCCGATGCTCTGGTCCATCTGTTCCAGGCCCGACGTCGGCCCCAGAAAATAACCGTGGTCCACCGCCAGCATCAAGCAGCGACCGGTGTCCGGCTGAATTATGCTTGACATGCGATTTTGCATTCCCCAATCCATGGCAGTCCCTCCTTAGGTTGAGTTTTTCGGTATTATATCAAGCCGTGCTGCACGTTCAAACTCCTGTAAGAGCATAACATACCGCTTCAATGAATGGACATGAAGATCAAGAAAGAGTAGACTTGTCAGCAGTAATAAAAATTTCAGCAGAGGCCGGCTGGAGCTGATGCGCCGGCCATGCCCGGAAGCTCTCAGTCTTTATGTCCACATGCCTCCATCCTGCAGAAGGAGAAAACCCATGAAAAAGAAATTATGTGTGTTCTTGGCTGTCCTGTTTTTAAGCGCGCCTACATACGGACGCGCGCCGGAGGGCAGTCTTCTGGCCGGCGTTCGGCCCGGTCCGGACGGCAGGATAGACGTGCTTACTGTTTTCGCCCACCAGGACGACGAGAGCATCTTTGCGGGCGGCACATTACTGAAGCTCAAGGAGGACCCGCGGGTCAGGATTCATATGCTTTGCCTGACGCTGGGAGACCTTTCCGCTGCCATGGACAAGCTGGGAATCACCTCTCGCCACCAGGGAGAGATAAGGACCGAAGAGCTGAAGACAGCGGCAGCCGTTTACCGGGCGGACGAAGTCATCCAGTTCGAGTACCGTGACAAGGGTCTTCAGGATGCCGATCACGAGGAGCTTGTAAGCCGCGTTGCCGGGGTCATGGAGCGGACCGGCGCGGAGGTGGTTATAACCCATGATCCCGCGGGCGTGACCGGCCATCCCGACCACCGGGCCTGCTGCCGGGCAACCACCGAGGCCTTCGGGAAAAGCTCTGCGCAGAAGCTCTACTACGTCACTGTTGCTCCGTGGCTCTACGCTGTTATATACGGGGGCGGGCCGGATTATGCCCGGCCGACGATAAGGGTCGACATAAGCGAACAGCTCAAGCTCAAGCGACTGGCCATGTACTCTCACGCTACCCAGAAGCACTTCTCCGCGGTGGGGCCGGCCATGGACGTGATGGGCCTTTTCAGGCACGAGTACTTTGCGCTCGCCAGAAGGGTCGATCATCCCGAATAGCTCGTAAGGCCCTGTAACGCACCTGATCCTGCCGTTCCTTTTCATGCCGAGAATGCGGTTTTCTGCATGTTCCTTATTGACTACGTATGAGGCATAGTTAAAATGTTCACCATAATCATCAGCCACAAGGGGAGGAGTCGGACAATGAGACGGTTCATTGCTTACTCGATTGTTTTTTCTTTTCTCTTCGCGTTCGCGCCGGGTTCGGACAACCCGTCTTTTGTGCTTGACATAAGGAACGTGGACGGTGTGCCCGTACTTTTCGAAAAGGACCTGCCCTACTTTACAAGGCCAAGCAATACCAGCCACGAGGTCCTCGACCTTTCCGGAGTATGGAAGTTCAAGCCGGACCCGTCGGACAGCGGCAAGGAAAAAGCATGGCAGAAGCCCGGCTTTGACGACTCCGACTGGTACGACCATCCCGTGCCCGGCTCGTGGAACGTGCAGAAGCCGGAGTGGCTGTATTACCGGGGAGCGGGATGGTACCGTCGGAGCTTTGATGTTCCCGAGTCCATGTGCGATAACGGCTGGCCGCGGCTGGTCATGGACGGGGTCGCCTATACAGGAGACGTGTACTTAAACGGAGGCTTTATCGGTTCGCACCAGGGAGGGTTTTCAAGATGGAGCCTGGACCTCTCCGGCAAGCTGCGCTGCGGGGAGGAAAACCATGTTGCAATCCGGGTCGACAACCGCCAGGACTATAACACCCTTCCGCCACTGGTCAAGAAAGGCGCTGCACTGGGATGGTGGTTCTACGGCGGCATCCACCGGGAGGCGATCATCGAAAAGACGCCC
>CAYQTK010000036.1:0-2560 GCA_964420375.1 uncultured bacterium | reverse complement strand
TCTACCTTCGCGGAATGAACCGGCACGAGGATTTTCCCGGCACCGGCGCGGTCCAGGCAAAGAAATGGATCGAAAAGGACACCCAGCTTCTGAAAGAGCTTCATGTCAACTTCATGCGGCCCGCCCACTATCCGCACGACCCGCGCTGGCTGGACGCCTGCGACAAAAGCGGCGTTATGATAGCCCACGAGATACCCCTCTACCAGGCGCCGCAATCCCTGAAAAGCTATCAAGCGGTGCGCGGAGACGAGCTTTATAAGAATGCGGCCCGCCAGCTTATCGAGACCATCGAGCGCGACCGGAACCACCCGTCGGTGGTCATGTGGTCGGTGGGCAACGAGAACCAGACCTACATGCCCAGTATGAAGAATCTGCATAAAAGGCTCATGGACACGGCAAAGAGGTTCGACCCGGAAAGGCCGGTGACGTTTGCGGTGTTCACCGTGCCGCCGCTGAGCCCCCACATCGAGCTCTCCGCGGAGATAGCCGACGTGCTGTTTATAAACGAGTACTACGGCTGGTACTATGAAGAGGCCCAAGGCATAGGACCCTACCTGGAAGAGGTCCACCAGAAATGGCCCGAAAAGCCGGTGATCATCTCCGAGTTCGGGGGAGGAGCCATTCCCGGGAGGGCTCCCGGCCGGGAGCAGAAGATCGGCAGCAAGATGCAGGGATTTACCGAGGAGTACCAGCTCGAGCTCTACAGGACCCAGTTCGAGCACATCCTTAAAAAGGACTTCGTAACCGGCACCATGCCCTGGATACTCGCCGACTTCCGCGACGACAAAAGAAAAGAAAACCCCGTAAAAGACTTCAACTTAAAAGGCCTGGTTACCTATGAGCGGGAGAAGAAAAAGGCCTTCAGGTTCGTGGCCGACACCTATAAACAAATAGGCTCCTCACGAGAATCTGTGGGTGAATAACAGTCATGCAAGCCCTCTACAATGAGTGTATTTCATCTCCTCCAAGAAAAATGACAGCCTTGGTTAAAGGGGCACGTCCTTGCGGGCCCTTGCAAATCAAACGATTCTGCTGGTGCTCTGGCAAGCGTTTCTCGTCGCTTACAAAATAAATGTTTTTCGTGCGAGCAAAGGAAGTCGCGACTGAAAGTCGCTCGCACACTATGCATCAGTGTAAGCGTGGCAAGACACTAATGCTCTGGCAAACGTTTCTCGTCGCTTATAAGACAGGTATTCTTCGTGCGAGCGACTTTTAATCGCGACTGAAAGGGCGTGGAAAAACGATCATCGCAGAGGTGCTCAGTTAACCTTTAACGGATGTCATAAGGGCCAAACAGAGTGATACACTACACTAGTGGCGGATCACATTAAAATTTATAAGCTGCGTGCGAGCGACTTTAGTCGCGAAGAAGGCCGCTTGCACACAAGAACTGTTTTTTGTAAATGACAAAAACAATTGTGAACAACTACTAGGTTGCCCGTGCCATGCTGTCGCTTCTCCGTGGGGTGACGGGAGGGGACTGAAATTGAACCAACCTTCTGATATTACGGCACTAATTACCCTGTATTGCACCCCGACCACCCGCAGATTCTTCGGAGGACCCAAATTCTTTTTGCCGCCTAAGGCGGAATGGCAGAGGCGCCAGGCTCATTGAACACGCCGTCGCGATCAAGGACTGGAAGAGAATCCATGTAACCCAGGTCAAGCGCAAGTTCCCCCACCCCTGCGTGCATGAAGAACCGGTCGAGCTTAAGAAATTCCCCAAACCGATTCGGCAGGTCATTATCAAGGGCGCGGTCCGGCCTGTCTGCGTGCGGACACACACAGGTAGAGAGAGGCCGAGCTTCTTGATCAGCAACGACCATGAACGGTAGACGGAGCTGTTGGTGGGCGACTACTCCCGCCGCTGGCACGTAAAGAACGGCATCGCCGAGGCGGTGAAGTTCTTCCACCTGAACGCCCTGTCCTCGCCCGTCCTGGTCAAGGTCCATTTCGACGTGATGCTCACCGTGGTTGCCGACACCCTCTATTACCTCATGGCCCGGAACCTGCGCGGCTTCGAGGACTGCGACGCGCCCCGGATCTATCGGAATTTCGTAAAAGGCAGAAGGAAGGTGGAATTGGCTGAGAAGGAAATCAAGGCCACCTTCCCCCGCCGCGCACACAACCCCGTGCTCAGAAAATTACCCTGGCAAAACCGCCCCGGCCGGGTGTCATGGCTTGGCAACCGGAAACTCAGTTATAGATTTTTATGACGGTAAGCCTTCTGGGAAATCGGTGATGAAGTGAAAACAGAAGTTTTAATGGTGCGAAAGGGGGGACTCGAACCCCCACGGGCGTGAACCCACTGGACCCTGAACCCAGCGCGTCTACCAATTCCGCCACTTTCGCAAGTTGTGAATTTCAGGATATCATAAAAGCACCGGATTTCAAGTGCTGATCTTATGCAGCCCTGAAGATTCGGGAGGGCGGAGTTTAGTGGTGAAAGCTTGGGGGTTGGTTTCTTTCCGGTTCAGTTGTTTAGAGTAGGGCCTGCAAAACTCCGTTTTTATGAGTGCGAAAGTTTGCTTTCGCACTCATAAGTTCCGGCTTGCCGGAA
>CAYQTK010000035.1:7343-30033 GCA_964420375.1 uncultured bacterium | reverse complement strand
TACGTGTCCCCAAAAAACAGGCCGGCGCAACAGCCACCAAATATGTCGCACGCCCCCGGCGCATTAAGCCGCTGGTTTTAAAAAGTTTACTCTGCTACCATGAGACGAATGGCTGACCTCGGCGATACAGTGGAGTCCATACTTGTCATAAGGCTCTCTTCAATAGGCGACATAATTTTAACAACTCCTGTGCTTTCCGCTCTTTGCCGGCGATTTCCCGGAAGCTCTATAGACTTTGTTGTCAAGGCCGAGTATGAAGAGATCATCCGCAACCACCCGGCGATAAGACAAGTGTGGAGCTTTGATAAAACCACCGGTTTCAAAGGTCTGCAAGAGCTGAAAGAGAAGCTCCGGCAACAGGATTACGGGCTTATCGTGGACCTTCATTGCAACCTTCGGAGCACGTACTTGAGGCTCCGCACGCCAGCATTTATAAAAAGAACCTACCGCAAGAGAACTCTTGCCAGGCTGATGTTGAAAAAGTTCCGCGTAAACCTTTTGAGAAACGCTCCTTTGGTGTGCGACCGGTACTTTACTGCCTTGGAGGACTTCGCCATCTCGCGGGAGGACAGGAAACCCGAGTTATACCTTCCCCCCCAGACCTGCTCCTCTATAGAAGAGCTTATGGCCCGCGAAGGTGTAAACTCCGGGTATGTATGTCTTGCACCGGGTGCAGCCTATCCCACCAAGCAATGGTATGCCGATGGGTTCGTCGAAGCGGGCGCGAGCCTTGCCAAAGAAGAAACAGCAGTGGTAATAACGGGCGGCGAAGCCGACGTCGGGGTCGGTTCAGCCATACAAAAGCAACTGGAAGAAAAGGGAGTAAAGGCTCTTAACATGGCGGGTCGGCTGTCCATTGCCGAGTCCGCTGCAGTGATTAAAAACGCGTGCGTGGTGATCTCCAACGACTCCGGTCTCATGCACGTGGCGGACGCCCTGGATCGGTCGGTGGTGGCCGTGTTCGGACCCACGACCCGGGAGCTGGGCTTTTATCCGCTGGGAGAAAAAGCCCGGGTAGTCGAGGTCCACGGACTGTCCTGCCGGCCCTGTACCCTGCACGGCGACCTCGAGTGTCCGGAGGGACATCACAACTGCATGCGGCTGATCGGAGCGGACGAGGTGGTAGAGGAGGCTTATAGACTCATGGAAAAGGATAGGGCATAAGGGTTTGAAAGCTGTCTATGATCGAGTTTCTCTATAAATACATGGCCGCTCCTCTGCTGGTCGCCGGCTACCGCGCAGCCGGACTCGTAAGCCCCAAGGCCCGGCAATTCTTCGAGATCAGGAAGGACATGTTCAACAAGTTCGAGCGCGAAGTCCCGGAAAACGGCCGCTTCCGGGTAATGGTCCACGTGGCCTCGGTGGGCGAGTTCCTGGAAGCCAAGCCGGTGCTAAGGGCCTTGCTTTCCGCGGAGAGTCCGCCTTACCTCGTCCTTTCTTACACCTCCCCCTCGCTCACTGAAAAGATGTTAAAGGGCTCCGCCAACCTGGTGACACCTTCGCCACCCGACACCCCCGGCCGGGTGAAAAGGTTCCTGGACCTTTTACGGCCTGACCTTGTGGTTTACAGCAGCTACGACGTCTGGCCGGCCATGGCATGGGAGGCGCATGCAAGGGACATCCCCCAAGTCCTTGTAAACGCCCGCCTGCCCCGCGTCTCGGGAAGGAACCGCTTTCCCGGCCGTGTCCTGTTCTCGAAAGTCTACCCTTTGCTCGAAGCTGTGGGGGCCATTGATCATGACAGCGCAGGCAGGTTCCATCTGCTGGGCGTATCTCCGGACCGGACATTTGTCACCGGCAACTGCAGGTTCGACGAGACCCTGGAGCGGTGCCGCTCAGTGGACGACTCCGACCCTGACCTCTTGCCGGTGCCGGAGAACGACTTTGTGCTGGTGGGGGGGTCCACCTGGTCCCAGGACCACGAGAAGCTCCTGCCCGCGATTGCCGAGCTGCTTTCAAAATATCCCCGCTTTTCGGCGATCATCGCTCCCCATGAGCCTGCGCCCGAGCATCTCCGGGAGATCGAGAGTTTTCTCCAGGCCAAAGGAGTGCCTCACCGGCGCTACAAGGCCCTTCGCGAGGAGGGAAAGCCCGGAGACAGGGCGGTGGTGGTTGATACGGTCGGCGTTCTTTATAAACTTTATAAGAAGTGCCACGCCGCTTACATCGGCGGCAGCTTCCGGCAGGGGGTCCATAATGTGATGGAGCCCGCGGGCATGGGTCTGCCCGTGCTGGCTGGTCCGGTCCATCACAACAGCCCGGAGGCGGAAAAAATGATTGAGGCGGGCGGAGCGGTGATGGTGCGCGGGTCGGATGATATTGTGAGTACGGTATCCGGGTGGATGGAACAGCCTTCCTCCCGCGAGCGTGCGGGACAAAAGGCTTTCGATATGATACAACATAACGGAGGAGCCACGAGCAAGACAATGGAGTTGTTGTCAGGATACCTTTCCGAGGAGGACAAGGATGGCTGCAGGACGTAGATACATTAAGGATTTGGAGGTGGGCGAGAAGGTCGTCGACTTTTTCGTGGTCAAGTCGAAACGGAACCTGACCACCCGGAACAATAAGCCCTACCTGGACCTGGATCTTGCGGACAATTCCGGACAGGTAAACGGCAAGGTGTGGGACCGGGCGCTCGAGCTGTCCGACCTTTTCCAGCGCGGCGACGTGATCAAGATAAAAGCGGTGGTCGAGCAGTACATGGATAAAAAGCAGCTCAAGATTTCCGATGTAAGGCCGGTGACCAAAGAAGACGAGCTGGACTGGGAGTCGCTTATCCGGACGAGCGCGCGCAAGCCGGACGACATGATGGCCGAACTCAAAGACCTTGTCGACTCAATTGAATCGCCGCCTCTGCGTGAGCTCCTGGAGGCTTTCCTGGAGGACCCGGAATTAATGGAGGGGTTCAAGATTTCGGCGGCCGCCCGCAACGTCCACCACGTCTACCAGGGCGGACTTATCGAGCATACCTTGAACGTGACCGGGATCGCTCTTTCCGCTTGCGATATTTACGGGCCGGACCTGGATCGGGATCTCTTGGTTGCCGGGTCGCTCCTGCATGACGTGGGAAAGGTCCGGGAGCTCGACTCCCGTATCGAGATCGGGTACACCAATGAGGGCTATCTTATCGGCCACGTGGCATTGGGGTCGGCCATGCTCCGGGAAAAGATAGCCGGCATCCCCGAGTTCCCTCCCGACCTGGCAATGGAGCTCGAACATATCATCCTCTCCCACCACGGCGAAAAGGAGTGGGGGGCGCCGGTGATGCCCATGACCCCTGAAGCAATGGTCGTGCATTGCGCGGACAACCTGGAGGCCAAGACCAAGATCCTTTTGGCCTCCATAGAAGAGGACCCCAACGAGGACGAGGAATTCACCCAGTATCACCGGACATTGGGCCGGCACTTCTACAAGAGGAAATCAAGGCGGGAGAACCGGTAAATACAGGATGGGACAAGTATAGGATGAAGTACGAGTATTTTATAGGACTGCGCTACCTGCGGGCCAAGCGGCGGCAGACGTTCGTGTCGGTAATCACGGGCATATCCATGATGGGGGTCATGGTCGGCGTTGCCGCCTTGATCATAGTGCTGGCGGGCATGGACGGTGTCCAGGACTATATGCGGGACAAAATCCTGGGATTCAACGCCCACCTCAACGTCTACCGTTTCAGCAGCACCGACGGCATCAATAACCCTGAACAGGTAACTGACCGTGCGGAGAGCGTCGAGGAGGTCACCGGTGCCAGTCCCTATATAACGGAGCAGGTGATGCTCAAAGGAGGAAACTCTGGCACGGGCGTCATGATCAGGGGAATCGACATCTCCACTGCGGGCCGGGTCATGTCGCTTGGCGAACACATGCTTCACGGGTCCATCCACGACCTGGAGGCAAACCCGGAGAGGAAGGGCCCTCCCCCCATCTGTATCGGAGTCGACTTGGCCCGAAGGCTGGGGGTTTTTGAAGGCAGCGAGCTGACCATGATAATTCCCGACGGTAAAATATCGCCTCTGGGCCTGGCCCCCTCCTTCCGAAGGTTCGAGGTCGCCTGTATCTACCGGTTCGGCTTTTACGAGGTTGACTCCGGTGTCGCCCTTCTGAACATCGACCTAGCGCAAAAACTGTTCAAGCGCGGAGAAAATGTTGACGCGGTGGAGATAAAAACCGACAACATCTATACGGTGAACAAGACCAAGGATAAGCTCAAAGAAGCCCTGGGTCCGTCGTACCGGGTGGAGACGTGGTGGGAGAGGCAGAGAGGACTTTTCGCCGCGCTCAAGATGGAGCAGCTTCTCTCCGGCCTGGTGCTGTCCCTTATTATGCTGGTGGCCTGCTTCAACATCGTCTCCATGCTCCTCATGCTGGTCATGGAGAAGTACCGCGACATAGCCATCCTGAAAAGCATGGGGGCCACTGATTGGGGAATAATGAAAATCTTCATCACCCAGGGAACCATCATCGGCGTGATCGGGACCCTCGTCGGTGTGGCTATCGGCGTACTGCTTTGTATTATTCAAAACGTCCATCCCATACTCGAGTTCGATCCCTCCATCTACCAGTTCTCCGCAGTGCCCATGAAGCTCACCTGGTTCAACGTGGCCGGAGTGGCTTTGGGGGCCATACTGCTTTCATTCCTGACCACCTTGTACCCGTCCTGGCAGGCATCCCGCAGCAAGCCCGCGGAGTCGTTGAGGTACGAGTAATGAAAGTCCTTCAAAAAGAGAGCCTCGTCAGTATCGAGAACCTGACCAAGTGTTTTTACCGGAACAAGAACGAGCTTACGGTCTTAAAAGACATCAACCTGGAGATCGCCCGGGGAGAGGCCGTGGCAGTGGTGGGAGTCTCCGGGGCCGGAAAGTCGACCCTGCTTCACATCATGGGAGCGCTGGAGCCGCCCACCCAGGGAAAAGTCCTGATCGACGGCCAGGAGATAAACCGCATGCGGCACGAGGCTCTGGCCCGCTTCCGGAACAATAACCTCGGGTTCGTGTTCCAGTTCCACCACCTGCTGCCCGAGTTTACCGCCCTCGAGAACACCATGATGCCCGCGCTCATCGCCCGCCTGCCCGAGCATGAAGCAAGGGCAAGAGCGCAGAGAATCCTTGCCGAGCTCGGAATGGACCATCGCTTGAGTCATAAAGTGGGAGAACTCTCCGGCGGAGAACAGCAAAGGGTGGCCATCAGCAGGGCGGTCATCCTCGAACCTTCGCTGATCCTGGCGGACGAGCCCACCGGCAACCTGGACGCGACCACCGGCAAAGCGGTGGAGGACGTGATCCTCAACCTCAACCGGGAGAAGAACATCACCGCGCTTATCGTGACCCACAACGAAGAGCTGGCAGGCCGCATGGACCGTATCATCCGGCTCCACGACGGCATGATCAAAAGCATAGAGTAAGCCGCACGCCGACAACTGAGAGTTCTCTATGCAAGATTGCGCTTTCGCCGGGCAAGGAAATTTGGTTATTTGATGATTAAGCTACTGGTATGCCCGAGCTTTACAGCCAGGGAGGATTGTAATGCAGCCAAAACCGATACATGATCCCGTGGAAGGGCCCCTGCGGGCAGTGGCCCTGATGAGCGGAAGCGGCACCAACTTGAGAAAGATACTCGAACACGCCGAGGCGCTCCGTGAAGAAGAGGGAAAAGACATAATCATGGTCGCGGGCATCTTCACCGACTCGTGGGACTCGAAGGCCAACGAGATCGGGCGGGACTTCAACATACCCGTAATCACCCGCGACCTGCGCGCATGGCTTTATAAGAACCAGGTACAAAGGAAAGACCTGGAAAAAAGGAGAGAGTACGATCGGGAAAACATCGAGCTTTTGAAGCCGTTGCAGGCAGAGGTCGCGATTTACGCGGGATACATGTCCATAGCTTCCCCCGAGCTTATCCGCGCCTATACCGGCGTGAACGTGCATCCCGCTGACCTTTCCGTAACCGACAATAGCGGCAAACGCAGATGGACCGGGGCCCATGCAGTTCGCGACGCCATTTATGCGGGTGAAAAGACCATCTGCGCCACCACCCACCTGGTGACCGAAGAGGTTGACGCCGGTCCGTTGCTGATGGTCTCTCCTCCGTTGGAGGTGCAGGTTCCGGCGGGCGCAGACCTTGATGATCCGGAGACCCTTAAAAAGGTGGCGGATGAAAACCAGGACCGCTTGAAAGAGGCCGGCGACTGGGTGGTATTTCCGGAGACCATCGAGGCCATTGCCCGGGGATGGTTCCAGGCGGACGAGGAAGGGAACATTTATTATAAAGGGGAGCCGGTCCCCCGGGGAATAAGGAAATAAAGGAGCAAGAGATGCTGCGTGAAGGGATAAAGCTTTTCACTGTTCGGGGCATAGAAATCCGCCTCGACTATAGCTGGTTTGTTATCTTCATACTGGTAACCTGGACGCTCGCCGAGTATTACTTTCCCGCCAAGCACGAGCAGTGGAGCGTCTTGACCTACTGGGGACTGGGTGTTCTAACCAGTATTCTGTTTTTTACTTCCGTGCTTCTCCACGAGCTTTCTCACAGCTTCGTGGCTCAGGCCTTTGGCACGCCGGTTCCCCGCATTACTTTGTTCATCTTCGGCGGAGCCGCCCAGATATCAGAGGAGTCGAAGAGCGCCAAGGCCGAGTTCCTGATGGCGCTGGCCGGACCCGCTATGAGCGTACTTATCGGGATCGTCTGCGGCGGGTTGTGGTATCTTACCCGCGAGGCCATTCCCCCTCTTGCAGCAGTCCTGGGATGGCTGGCTCTCATCAACTTTATGCTGGCGTTCTTTAACATGATACCGGGGTTCCCCCTCGACGGGGGCAGGGTTTTAAAGGCCGTGATCTGGGCGATTACCGGTAACGAGTTGAAAAGCACCCAGGCGGCAACCGTCACCGGAAAGGCCGTGGCATACCTGTTCATCTTCGTCGGCGTCTATATGGCCTTCCAAGGCATTATCTTCCAGGGCATATGGCTGGTGCTGATCGGCTGGTTCCTGCTCCAGGCGGCAACGCAGACCTCGAAGCAGCAGACCCTGCAATACTTCCTCCAGGGACACACCGCAGGCCAGGCCATGTGGACCGATTTCACTTTTGTGGACGCAGGCACTTCCCTTTACGAGTTGGTTCATGATAAGCTGCTCCATACCGGAAGGAGGTGTTTCCCGGTAATGGACAACGGACAGGTAACCGGAATCGTCACCGTTCACAACGTAAAGTCGGTAGACCCCCAGCAATGGCCTCATACCTCGGTACGCAATATAATGATACCGGCAGAGTCTTTGAAGTCGGTCTCCCCGGAGACGCCGCTTGACGAAGTCATGCAGATGATGAGCGCGGACGGATATAACCAGGTGCCGGTGGTCCGGAAGAACAAGTTCCTGGGGATGATAACCAGGGAGGCGCTGATGGATTTCATGAAAACCAAGAGCGAGCTCGGACTGCGAAGCGAGTTTCAAAAAGCATGAGGAGGGAACATGGCAGAGCAATCCCCGAACATCGTATCGAACTGTCTCAACTTCTGTGCGCGTTACAACCCTGACGGCGAGGTCATAATCTACGGTGACCGGCCGATAACCTGGGGAGAGCTTCGCACGAGGGTCATGAAGCTTTCGCAGGCCCTGATCGAGCTGGGCGTCAAGAAGGACGACAAGGTGACGTTCATGTTCCACAACCGCCCGGAGTTCATCGAGGTCAACTACGCGATTCAAGCCGCGGGCGCGATTCCGGTCCCCATGAACTATCGGTTCACCGCCCGGGAGATCGAGTACCAGGCCAATCACTCCGATGCTACCGTCTTTATATACGACGAGCCGTGGCGGGAGGCGGTGGAAAAGGCGGCGCCGAAGCTCGAGACCGTCCGCCACTTCATCGCCAGGGGCGAGACCGGCCTGGAAAACGCGCTCGATTACAACGAGGTCATGGAGAAGTCTCCGGCATCCGACCCCCGCGTGGGAAACGACTGGAGCGACGTCGCGGTCATGATCTACACCGGGGGGACCACCGGATATCCCAAGGGTGTCATGCTGACCTACAGCGCCCACCTGGACATGTTCGCCACCGTGCTGGCAGGCGTGTTGCTGCGGGCCGCGGAGATCGAGCTGTCTCCCGAGCAGTTGGAAAGGATAAGGGGAACATTCCCCATGCCCGGGCTTAACTACCTGGACAAGATTATAAGGACCAACACAGCCCAAAAGATCATGAACCGGCCGGGCACCAAGAAGAGGCTGATCAAAGCCTTCAAGTACTTCTTCTCCCACCCGGGTGTCGCCAAGATCAACTATGACAAAACCGTAAAGTACATGACTCCTTCCATGCCTTTCTTCCATGACGCATCCTACCAGATACTGGTGCTGGCATTGTTCGGCGGGAACCTCTGTTTCGTGCTGGTCCCCGAGATCAAGTTCGAGCCTGCCGCGGTGCTGGAAGCGGTGCAGAAGCACCAGCCCATGTTAATGGCCAACGTGCCCACCGGATGGAAAAAGCTGGTCTCATGTCCCGAGTTCGACAAGTACGACGTGAGCTCCATAAGGGTGGCCGCAACCGGCGCCGGAGCATGTGCGGTGGACCTGAAGAAAAAAATCTTCGAGAAGTTCCCCGACGTCATCATCCTGGACATGTTCGGGCAAACCGAGATGACGCCCATAACCTCGTTCCGGATCGACGTGGGACCGGAAACCCTCAAGGAGCGCTCGGTGGGGAAGTCCATTGTTGACGTCCGCGTGGTTGACGAGCAGGGCAGGGACGCGGCAGTGGGCGAGCCCGGCGAGATACTCTACCGGTCGAGCACGGTCATGAAGGGCTATTACAAGGACGAGGACAAGACCAGGGAGGTCATGGAGGGCGGCTGGTTCAAAAGCGGCGACCTGGGCTACATTGACGAGGATGGCGAAGTCAGGCTTATTGACCGCAAGAAGGAGTGCATCAACACCGGCGGCGAGAAGGTGTTTCCCCTCGAGGTCGAAGAGATAATTCATCAGCGTCCTCAAGTTGAAGACGTGTGCATAATCGGCGTGCCCGATGAAGAGTGGGGAAACATTATCCGGGCGGTGGTCCAGCCCAAGGAGGGAGAGACGATCGAACAAGAGGAGATCATAGAATTCTGCCGCGACCAGCTCGCTGGATACAAGATTCCCAGGAGCGTGGTGTTCGTAAACGAGCTTCCCCTCTCCCCGGTGGGAAAGGTGCTCCGGGCCAGGATCCGCGAGATGTACGGAAGCCCTGAAGAAAAAGAATAAAGCAAAGAAGCCTTCGGTTTTCCGGGAATGTTTTTTCCGCTTCCAAGATATAAATGCACCGTGCGAGCGGCTGATACCGCGATTTTCGCAGTTTTTCTTGTCCTCCTTTTTCGTTTGACAGAACACTAGTTCTTTGACCGAGCCTTTGTGTCGGGTCGCAAGTCAAATCTGGCGGCTATAGTGATTGGTTGAAATTAATCAACCCGACATTAGCTGGCGGTCAAAGCACTAGTGTGATAAACGACCGGAAAAATTCATGGCGCGTGAAGAAAAAACATACTATTACCGACCGGTGCCGGGAAGCCGCGAGCTTGTCACCGGCACGCTCGAGGGCGACGAGGTTCTTGCCGAGTTGGAGAAAGAGCAAGGCCGCGGCCTTGCTCCGCAAAGGTTTTATAAAGGCGAATGGCTGGGGGGTGCGCGTCTGCAGGGCGGAGTGAACATTCCCGCCGAGGTCTTTGATGAGCTGGCTCCACAGCAGTCGCCCCTGGAGCAGGCAGTGTTTTTACACCTGTTCCGCTTAAGCTACGGCAATGCCGGGAACTTCTGCCGGGTCGGCAAGAAAGAGCTTTGCAACCGCTCCGGGGTATCCGACCGGCGGCTTAACGTGGCCCTTGACGGCCTGGTGAGAAAAGGCCATATCAAGCCTTTGCACCGGAACACCGGGGGGACACTTTACCGGGTCTACATTCCCTCCGAGGTCCAGGACCGCGAGCTTACCGAGAACATCGAATGGGGAGAAAGGATTGAGCCGACCCCCAAGCGCGAACGAAAAGCTCCCCGAGAAGATAAACCCGAGAAGGCAGAGGACAAGAAGAGCAAAGCCGGCCCTAAAAAGAAGCAACCGGCACACAAGCCGCGAGAGAAGCCGCTGGAAAGCCCTCTTAATGAAGAAAGCTTCCAGGACCTTAAAAGCGGAAGGCAGAAAGGTCCTTCGCTCGCGGAAATGGCGGACCGGTTCTTCGATGCCAGGAAAATGGACAGGCAAAACCCCAAACGACAAACAGCGCTCTCCGCACTTACCGGTCTCATGGAAGACGGCTATGGCCGGGAAGAGATCATCAAAGCATTGGACTGGTTTATAGAAAACGTGCCCGCGGAGACCGACCTTATGAAGCTGCCTTACTTCATAAACCAGGCATTGGAAGAAGGCGAGTAAGCTCTGCGTCCGTTTTTTCCCCCGAATATTACTTCCCGCCTTGTGCTTTGTCGCTCGAAAAAAGGGGAACGGATCCAATGAAGGTCGCGGCTGAAGCCGCTCGCACGATTCTCTTCTATTTTCCGAAAAGCATTTGACAAAACAGTATTTTCCGAAAAGCATCTGACAAAACAGGTTGTTCTGTAAAGCGTTTTGTCGCTTACAGGAGAGATAGTTTTCGTGCGAGCGGCTTCAGCCGCGACTCCCCTCGCTCGCACACTATGCGTCAGGGTAGACTTGACAAGACAATAGCGGCCGGTGATGGAACCGGGAAAGACAACGTAACAAGTGCGAGCGGCTTTAGCCGCGAACGACCCGTATCTGATTTGTTATTAAGTTTATGCTTTTGACATCACTTTTGTTTGAAATCAATGATCGCGACTGAAGTCGCTGGCAGGGCAGGTCAGTATAAGCATTTACATGTACTGAATTATGGGAACAAACTTGTCAGCTTTAAGTGAGGCCCCTCCCACCAGTGCACCGTCGATGTCGTCCATCCCCATGAGCTCGCTTACGTTCTCCGGCTTTACGCTTCCTCCGTACTGGATGCGCATGCCGTCGGCCAGGTTCGGGCTGTAGAGGTCTTTTACCAGCCCCCTGATGCGGGCGTGGACTTCTTGCGCCTGGTCAGAGGTCGCGGTCTTGCCGGTGCCGATGGCCCAGACCGGCTCGTAAGCTATGACCATGTCTTTCAAGTCCTTCTCCTCGATGCCCTCCAGGGCTCCCTTAACCTGCCTCTCGATCACGTCCATGGTTCTGTCCGCTTCGCGCTCCTCCAGGGTCTCGCCGATGCACAATATGGGGACCAGCCCGTGGGAGAGGGCTGCTTGGAGGCGTTTGTTTACTGTTTCGTCGGTTTCGTTGAAGTACTGCCTGCGCTCGGAGTGGCCGATGATAACGTGGGTGCAGCCGGCGTCCTTGAGCATGGGAGCCGAGACCTCGCCGGTGTAAGCGCCGCTGTCTTCCCAGAACAGGTTCTGGGCCACCAGATGCACTCCCGAGCCTTTAATGGTCTCGCGCACCGCGGGTATCACGGTGTATACCGGGGCGATGCCCACCTCTATGTCCAGCTTGGCCGCGGCCTCGGCCACCTTTTGGGCCAGTTCGCAAGCCTCATCGCTTAAAAGGTTCAGCTTCCAGTTTCCGGCAATAAAAGGTTTTCGCATGGTCATAAGCTCCTTGAAATCTTTATGACTTTAAGGCGGCGACCCCCGGCAGGTCCCGGCCTTCCATGAACTCGAGGGAAGCGCCTCCGCCGGTGGAGATGTGGGATATCCTGTCGGTCACGCCGGCCTGGTAAATCGCGGACACCGAGTCGCCGCCGCCCACCACGCTCTCCGCTCCGGACTCGGCCACTGCACGGGCTATGGCCACAGTCCCCTTGTTGAATGGAGACGTCTCGAACACTCCCGCGGGACCGTTCCAGAAGATGGTCTTCGCCTGTTGTATGGCTTTAGAGTACTGCTCGATGGTTTTCGGTCCGATATCCAGGGCCATCATGTTGTCGGGGATTTTGTCCTGGTCCACTTCCCGGGTTTCCACGCCTGCCTCGGGCTTCTCGGCAACCACGTGGTCCACCGGCAGTTCGACAGGCACGTTGTAGTTCCTCCCCTTCTCCAGGAGCTTGTTCGCGGTCTTGATCTTGTCGTCCTCTATCTTGCTCTTGCCCACGGGTCTTTTCAAAGCCGCAAGGAAGGTATAGGCCATGGCGCCGCAAACCAGTATCCGGTCCACCTTTTTGACAAGGTTCTCGATGACCCCGATCTTGTCGGAGACCTTGGCCCCTCCAAGTATGGCTATGAAGGGCCGCTCCGGCTCTTCCAGGAGCTTGCCCAGGCAAGAAAGCTCCTTTTCCATGAGAAACCCCGCACCCTTTTCCGCAACGTGCGCTGCTATGCCCGCGGTGCTGGCGTGCGCTCGGTGGGCCGTGCCAAAGGCGTCGTTTACGTACACGTCGCACAGCGAGGCCAGCTTCTGGGCGAACGCTGAGTCGTTGTCCTTTTCTTCGGGGTGGAAGCGGAGGTTCTCGAGAAGTATGACCCCTCCTTCGGGGAGGTCCTGCACGTTTTTCCTGACCCCGTCACCCACGCAGTCGTCTGGAAAGACCACTTCCTGGTTAAGCAGGTCTCTGAGTCTTTCCGCCACCGGATAGAGGGACAAAGCCGGGTCTTTCTTCCCTTTCGGCCTTCCCAGGTGGGAGGCCAGGATGACCCTGGCCTTTTGTTCCAGCGCGTGTTCAATGGTGGGCAGCGCGGCTTTTATCCTGCTGTCGTCCGCAACCTTGCCGGTCTCTTTATCAAGGGGCACATTGAAGTCCACCCTGATGAAGACACGCTTTCCGGCAAGGTCCAGGTCTTTGATACTCGGCACATCCACCGTATCAGCCTCCTTACGCTCGATATCAGCCGCCAAACCTCCCGGCAAGCTCGACCATGCGCGTGGAGAAGCCCCACTCGTTGTCGTACCAGGAGAGGACCTTGACCATGTTCTTGTCGATCACGTAGGTGTTCTCCGCGTCCACTATTGACGAGGCCGGGCAATCCACCAGGTCCACCGATACCAAAGGCTCTTCCGAGTAGGCCAGGATGCCTTTGAGATCGCCTTCGGCGGCTTTTTTGAAAGCGGCGTTGAGTTCTTCGGCGCTGGTTTCCTTTTCCACTTCCGCCACCAGGTCCACCATGGACACGTTGGGTGTCGGCACCCGGATGGCCAGGCCGTGGAGCTTTCCGTCCAGTTCGGGAATGACCAGGCCGATGGCCTTGGCTGCGCCGGTAGTAGTGGGGATCATGGACATGCCCGCGGCCCGTGCCCTTCTCATGTCCTTATGGGGAAGGTCGAGGATGCGCTGGTCGTTGGTGTAAGAGTGGGTGGTAGTCATGAGCCCGTGTTTTATTTTCAGCTTGTCATTGACCACCTTGGCGATGGGCGCCAGGCAGTTGGTGGTGCATGATCCGTTGGAGATGATCTTGTGCTTTTGGGGGTCCAGGTCTTTGTCGTTTATGCCCAGGACAACGGTTTTGTCCGGCGGGTCCTTGGAGTCGCCGGGAGCGGAGATAATCACGTTCTTGGCGCCGGCGTTCAAGTGCGCTTCCGCCTGGGAGCGCTTCCGGAACAGGCCGGTGCATTCCACCACCACGTCCACGCCCAGGTCTTTCCAGGGAAGGTTGGCCGGGTCCTTCTCCGCGGTCACCCTGATCTTGTTGCCGCCGGCCACCAGGCTGTCACCCTCTGCCTTGACATCCTTGTCCCATATGCCGTGAACGCTGTCATACTTGAGAAGGTGGGCAAGCATGTCCGCGTCAACCAGGTCGTTGATTCCCACGACCTCGACGTCCGTGCCCTCCGCTATCCGCATGAAACAACGCCCGATCCGGCCAAAGCCGTTAATTCCTACCTTTACCGCCATTACATTCGTCCTCCTTTATCAGTAATTAATGGAGTTCCCCTCGCGCGGGAACACGTGGAAGTTCGAACAGATACCCGTTTGCCGGAGATTTCATATTGACACTTTTCCCGAAATTATGCAAGCGTCCCTTTTCAGCTTATATATAAAAATCTAACCCTTGCCGGGCGGGTGTCAACCCTTAAGGCGACTACTCCAAGAAGGCCGGCGTTTCCCAAAGGTCTCCCGGCGAGAGGAGCAACTACTGTCTTGTTAAGATTGAAATGACGTATAACGTGCGAGCGGCTTTAGTCGCGACTAAAGCCGCTCGCACTAATAATATGTTTTCTTTGAGACGACAAAAAACGCTTGACAGGGCACTACATGAGGCACGCCAATAAAGAAGGGACCCTGCAAGGTCCCCTCTTTATTGCCTTTCAAGCTTCGGTTTTATTACTTGGATAACTCCAGCTCCCTGATCCTCTCTTCTATCATGGCCTCGGCCAGTTGGGGGACAACTTCCCAGACCACCTTTTCAACAATATCCTGGATGATGGACTTGAGCTCTTCGCCGGTTGCTCCGCTTGCCGCCGCCTGGTCAATCTCACGGGTGGCCTCGGACACTGCTTCGCCCATCTCGGGAGCGGTTGGAGCAGCAGGCTCCGGAGGCGTTTCCGGCCCGGTTGTTACCGGCTCCGCTTCCGAGAAAGGATCGGCAGGTGCTTCGGGTTCGATTGTCGCTTCGGTTTCCAGAGGCTCGGGCGCTGCCGGAGCAGCCGGTTCTTCTATGACCAGGCCCTGGGGTTCCGGCTCGGGTTCGGCCGTCAGCTCCGGCTCTGCGGGCTCCTCCAACTGTGCTTCGCCAAGCTCCGGCTCGGCAAGCGCTTCAGCTTCCGCCTCTGCCGCAGGCTCGCTCGCCGGCATGGCCTCCGCTTCCATGTCCAGAGGCTCTCCAGCGGGCTCCGGAGCGGACTCCCACGGTTGGGCCTCGACAGCGGTTTCAGCTATTTCTTCTTCTGCCTGAGCTCCCAGGTCCTCCTCGGAAAGCTCCTGTACGCCCGGCCTCATTTCCGGCTCAGCCCCGAATTCCGCCTCCGCTTCCAGCTCAGCAACCGCCTCGGCTTCTCCCGCCGGTTCTGGTGCCATTTCCGGCTCCGGCTCAACAACCGCTTCAGTTTCAGCTACGGGTTCGGAAAACAGGTCGGGCAATGCTTCTTCAGGGGCTTGCTCGGCAGCGGCAACGAGTTCTTCAGGGGGTTCTTCAGGCACTGCCTCGGCAACCGGCTCCTCTTCCGCGCTCTCCGCAAAGGGTATTTCCTCTTCGCCGGTTTCCGGCTCGGCTATGGCTTCGGCTTCCTGCTCTTCTGATGCGAAAGGTATCTCTTCTCCAGTATCCGCCAGGGCTTCTTCGCCCAGTGTGCCCTCGGGCTCGGCTGCTATTTCAGGCTCGGCAGTCGTTTCGGTCTCCGCGGTAAACTCCGGCTCCGGCTCGGCGGTTGATTCGGGTTCGGGAGCAAGCTCTACTTCGGGCTGATATGCTGTTTCAGGTTCAGGTTCGGCCGCGGGTTCTGGCTGCCAGGGCTCCTCGGCAGGCCCGGGTTCCGCTTCTGCAAAGGGTTCCTCGGATTGAGCAGCTTCGGTCTCCGGCTCTCCCCACAACTCCTGCTCGGGCGATGCGGGGGGCTGTTGCTCTGCAGGCGCTCCCCACAAGTCATCGGAGGCTTCCGGCGCTGCTGCGGGTTCCGGCTGGGGCATGGCTCCCCACAAGTCGTCCTCCGGCGGCGGAGGTTCGGGAGTCCCCCAGATATCGTCAGAGGGTTGGCTTACAGGCTCGGGTCCTTTGCCGAAGCTGGCCTGTGCCCACAGGTCCTGGTCGGAGTAGGACTCCAACCCCTGATCCGCTGACGGCTCCGCAGGCGATGGAGGAGGCGGCTCGGCACTTGTTTCAGGGGCGGCGAACAGATCGTCTGCCGGCGGCGGTTCGGGAGG
The DNA here is from genome assembly GCA_964420375.1 of uncultured bacterium. Lineage (GTDB taxonomy): Bacteria > RBG-13-61-14 > RBG-13-61-14 > RBG-13-61-14 > DATKZS01 > CAYQTK01. Next base: position 14,238 of record CAYQTK010000035.1, on the reverse strand, counting down.
AAGCTCCGATTCGCCGAAGATGTCCTCTCCGGCCGGCTCGGTTGCTTGCGGCCCTGCCGCTGCAAACAGGTCCGACTCCGGAGGCGCGCCTGTCTCCGGCTGAGAAAAGAGGTCCGCTTCTTGATCTTCCCGCCCAGGATCTTGCTCGGGAGCAGCTTCCGGCGGTGGCTCGACTTCCGGAGCCGCGGGTTCCGGGGGAGGGGGCTCGGCGAAAACATCCTGCTCCTCAGTCGGCGGCTCAGGCGGAGCTTCGGTCGCGGGCATGGCTTCCGGCTCGGCGGCAGCGGGTGTTTCCGGGGCTTTCGCTCCCCTGGTAAGCGCGTCCTCTACTTCCTTTATCAGGGTGGAAGATTCAAAGGGCTTGATAATATGTCCGTCCGCGCCTATGCGCGCGCCCTTCATTTCATCGAAGCCTTCAAAGCTGCCGGCGAGCAGCAACACGGGTATGTTGTTGAGCTCGGGATCGTTCTTCACGGTTTCGCACACCTGGTAGCCGTCTTTACCGGGCATGACCACGTCTGCCAGGATAAGGTCGGGATTTACTTCCTTGGCCTTGTTCAAAGCCTCGTCACCATTGTCCACGGTGACCAGGTCGTAGTCGCCGTCTGCCAGAGTGATCCTGACCACCTTCTGGATGGTTATGCTGTCGTCAGCGAGCAATATTTTTTTCGCCATCTAACATCCTCCTTAACGTTTCGCAGCAGCCTCTTTCTCAGCTTCCTCTTTCCGGATGGGTGTTGGAAAGAATATCGCTATCCTTTATTATAAAAGTGCCTCGTGTCCTTTCAGTCCCGGCCGGCAACTTCTAGTATATGGGCGGGACTGAGCTTTACAACCTCTCCATGGCCACCTTGGTCCTCGTCCGCGCTCTTCGAGTCCAATACCTGCAAGATACGCTCGCAAGGTATGCCTACCGCGCCCCTCGGAGTGGGCACCAGGATAATTATGCTGAAATCTTCATCCGTTCCCCATTGCTTGCCCTGACCCTTTATAATGGTCTCCGGCTTGAGAACGGGGATCGCTTTTTCCGAGTGATAAATGGCGCCCATTATCTCATCGGGAGCGCTGGGTATTTCAAATATATCGTTCATGTTGATTACCTGGAAAACGTGTTCCAGGTTTATCGTCCACTTTGCTCCACGCGATAAAAACAAAAGCTTTTTGCCGTCCCCGTTGTCATCTTGCCGACGGGCAACATCCTCTGTTTGCTCCTTTTGCTCTGCCTTGCCTGACGAGGTGCCGCCGAACGAAGGAGCTTTCTTTTTCCTGCCGAAACCGGGCCTTTCCACCGGCGTCTCGGAAATGCCCTCCGGGCTTATCTCCGCGATCATCCTCATCCCGTCAAAGAGTATCTTTTTTATAAACCCAGTCCTCCTGCCGGCAATGGCCGAAGGATAATCAACCGGCACAGCAAGGCCAAGCTCGCTTATGCCCTCAACGTTTTCAACAGGAACCAGGAAGTGGCCACCGGAAAAGTCCATGTCCAGCCAGTAACCCGTCTTCCTCTGTTTATCTGTCCCCGTCATACGGTACAAATCAATGACCTTCGAGTCCGGGGTGCGCGGCGGATGTGACTCGGCATCGTAAACCTTTTTCAAGTAGCTGATATCAACCGCCAGAACAAACTCGGCAACGGAAAAAATAAGATACTTCCTCGCCGCCTCATCAGAGGAGAAGCCATCGATCTCATCAAACCATTCTTTACTGCCCTGCGCCGAGAAGTTAAACAATTCTAAATACCCCGACACCTACTATTATTTAATATCCCGAGCATTTTGTCAAGGCGATGCTTGTTTGTGGTTCAATCATTTTTAAACATATGCAACAGAACAAGACCGAGCCGCGGCATTCGGGGCCCGGCTGACTAATAAAAGCGGCTTTAAAAGCAAAACCAATCCTCTTGCGAGGGCCATTCGAAATATATATAATGATATTAACTCGGCAAGGGTTTAAAAAGGAAGACAGGCCATAAAAAAACGCCCCCGAGGGAGGCGTCAGGGTCGCTCGCCAAGAGCGGTTAAGCCCTGCGGACGAAAGCCCTTACTATGGGTAGATGGACAATCGTCTCTTAGGTACACTAATAGTGATTATACATCCTGAGACGTGGTTGTCAAGAAAAAATTTACAAGAGGAGGAAAAAAATGGAGGACAATAAGCCAGGCAGTGTGGCAGTGGGAGTGGACATAGGCGCGAACTCCATAGGCTGGATGGTGTTTTCGTGTACCGGCGAGAACGAGGGGGACTATAAACAGATGACCGGCTTGGTTGACGCAGGCGTCCGGGTTTTCGAGGAAGGCGTGGAAGGCGGACTCGAGGCATTGCAGAAAGGGCAGGAGAAATCCAGGAACACCACGCGCCGTGATAAAAGACAGATAAGAAGGCAATTGGAACGCCGGGCCATGCGGACCTTCGGACTGTTTCAGCTCTTGCAGGAACGGGCGCTTCTTCCTGAAAGCAAGTTTGGTGTCTCAGGCAACAACATGACCGACAGGTGGAAAACAACTGTTGAGAGGGCGGAAAGAGACGAAGTGCTCCGCCGACTGGACCAGGAGCTTCTCGATAAGTGGAAGACAAAGTTGGAAAGCGAAGGAAAGCCGGAAGAAGAAATATTACTTTTACCCAAGCGTTTCCATTATATGCTCCGCGCCCGGGCGCTGGATGAGAAGCTGGACGACTACGACCTGGGCAGGGCGCTCTATCACCTGGGCCAGCGCCGCGGGTTCGAGAGCAACAGGAAGGTATCCAAAAAGGACGAAGACAAGGGAAAGGTAAAAAAGGACATTGAAAAGCTGAGCCAGGACATTGCCGAACAGGGCGCCCGGACACTCGGCGAGTATTACTCGTGGCTGGATCCGGACGCCCATCGCATCCGGAACAGGTGGACGGGAAGGCAGATGTACAAGCAAGAGTTCGAGGCCATTTGGGAAGCTCAGAAAGAACATCACCCTTCAATCCTTACCGACGAGTTCAAAGAGAAACTTGAAAAAGCCATCTTCAGCCAGCGGCCGCTGAAGAGCCAGAAAACGCTCATCGGTCCTTGCGAGTATGAGAAAGGAAAGCATCGGGCGCCCCGCGCGTGCCTGGAGTTCCAGCGGTTCAGAATATTGAAACAGGTCAACAACACCATGGTCCAGGACCGGGACTTCAGGAAAAGGGATCTGACCAAAGAGCAGAGACAGGCGCTCATAGAAGAGTTGGAAAGAAAACCCGCGCTTAAGCTAAAAGACGCCAAGAAAGTAATCGGCATAAAGTCAAACGAAAAGTTCAACTACGAAGGCGGCACGTTCACCACTTTCATGGGCAATACCACAGCGGACAGGATAAGGAAGGCCATCGGCGACAAGTGGGACGAGCTATCCAACGAGGACAAGTACAAGCTGCTCGAGGACGTGCTGAGCATAAAGAAGGAAGAGGCTTTGGAAAGGCGCGCGGTCAATCACTGGGGCTTCACTGAAGAAGAAGCCCGCAAGCTCGCCGAGACCGAGCTTGAAGACGGATACTGCCATCTTTCCAGGAAGGCCATCAACAAGCTGCTGCCCATAATGGAAGAAGGACATCGCGAAATGGAAGCAGTCAACGTGACCTTTGATCCCGAACCGCCTGTGCCCCACGACTTCCTGCCGCCGGTAAAGAAAGCCGTGCCCGAGCTTAGAAACCCGGCCGTCGAGAGAGTGCTTACCGAGCTCCGCAAGGTCATGAATGCAATCGTCCGAGAGTACGGAAAGCCAGCCGTCATAAAGGTCGAGATGGCCCGCGACATGAAAAAATCCCGGAACCAGAGAAAGGAGATATCCAACAAGAACCTTAAAAACCGGAAAAAGCGCGACAACGCCAAGGAAGAGCTGAAAAAAATCATGGGAATTGAAGAGCCCAAAAGAAGGGACATCGAAAAGTTCCTTCTCTGGGAAGAATGTAAGAGACAATGCCCCTACACCGGACAGTACATATCAGCGGAAGCGCTCTTTTCACAGAACTCCAGGTTCGACATCGAGCACATCATCCCCTTCAACAAGTGCTTTGACAACTCCTTCCTCAACAAGACGCTCTGCGAGAACGAAGAGAACAGGAGGAAAGGCGACCGCACGCCGTGGCAGGCTTACAGCGGCAATCCCGAGAAGTACGAGCAGATCATAAAAAGGGTGGAAGGATTCCAGGGGGACGCTGCACAAGAAAAGTTGAAGCGTTTCAAGATGGAGGACGACGAGTTGGAGGAGTACATCTCCAGCTTCAGAACAAGGCAGTTGAACGATACCAGGTACGCCTCCAAGCTCGCGGTCAATTACCTGGGGATGCTCTACGGCGAAGTGATCGACGAGGCCGGCAAAAGAAGGGTGCACGTATCCAACGGCGAGATCACCCACCACGTCAGAAACGCACTGGACATGAACTCAATATTGAACGACGGCGGAACCAAAACCAGGGACGACCACCGACACCACGCTGTGGACGCCGCGGCTGTGACCCTGATATCATATGGACTCATTCAAAGGATGAGCAACGCAGCAAAGAAGGCTGACAGGACAGCGGGACGCCATATGTTTACTCCCATTGAAAAGCCATGGGAAAAATATATTGAAGACCTTAAAAAAACCATCCAAAACATCACCGTCTCCCACCGGGTCTCCAGGAAAGCCAACGGACCGCTGCACGAAGAAACCAACTACAGCCCCACAGGATATGACGAAAAAGGAAAACCATATGTACATGTTAGAAAGCCCCTGGAGGGAATGACGAAAAACGACGTGGAAAACATTGTTGATCCCGAGGTAAAAAAGGCGGTAAAGGAAAAAATAAAAGAACTCGGAAAGCATGACCCCAAGCTGTTCCAGGACCCCCAAAACCTGCCACATCTAAATGCAAAGGACGGAAGGAAGATTCCAATAAAGAAAGCTCGAGTCAAAAAGTCCGCCTCCCCAATGACCGTCGGACAAGGACCCCGCGAAAGACACGTGGCCCCCGGATCAAACCACCACGTCGAAATCTTCGAGGTAAAAGACAAGAAAGGAAAGCCGAAGTGGGAAGGAGAAGTCGTCTCCCGCTTCGAGGCTATGAGAAGGAAAAAAGAAAAAGAACCCATCGTCAAAAGGGACCATGGACCGGACAAAAAATTCCTCTTCTCCCTGGCGCTGGGAGAAGTCATCGAGATTGATGAAGAGGAGGGGAAAAGGGGGATGTATGTGATAAGAGGGGTTTCCACAGTAAAGCCAAAAGATAAACCTTATCCTCATCTCTCTTTCGTGCGAATAAACGATGCTCGTTTAAAAAAGGACATCATAGCGGCCAAGGATTGGGGGACATCCTTGCTCGATCCTTTGCGTAAGCTTAACTGCCGCAAGGTATCAGTAGACCCCCTGGGCAGGGTGAGGCCCGCCAATGACTAACAACCGCATCCTGGACATATCGGAAAGTCCGGTGCGACTGAGCGTGCGCTACGACCAACTCGTGATCGAGAACGAGAAAAAGCACAAGTCCACCGCACCCCTTGCCGACATTGCCGCCCTGGTGGTGTCCAATCCACAGGTGTCCTACACCCAGGCAGTACTTACCGGACTGGCACGAAACGGAGCAGTGCTGGTCGCATGCGACGAAAAGCGCATGCCCGCGGTAATGGCACTGCCCCTGCTCGGCAACTACGTGCAGGCCGAAAGGTTCGCGCTCCAGGCGGAAGCAGCAGCTCCCCTGAAAAAACGCGCCTGGCAACAGATCGTAAACGCCAAGATATGCGCCCAGGCACGGACACTAAAAGAGCTGTACGGCAACGACCGGGGCATCTCCGAGCTCGCCCGCAAGGTCAAGTCCGGAGACACCGCCAACATGGAGGCTCGTGCATCCAAAAGGTACTGGCCCGCACTGTTTGACGACACATCATTTCGACGGGACCGGCAGCGCGAAGACCAGAACAAAAACCTCAACTACGGCTATGCAGTGCTCCGCGCTATCATCGCTCGCGCCATATGCGCGGCAGGACTGCACCCCAGCCTGGGTGTACACCACCATAACCGTTACGACGCCTTCTGCCTAGCCGACGACCTCATGGAGCCGTACCGACCACTGGTGGACAAGGCTGTGGCAAGATGGGTAAAAGACAATGACCCCCAAGCAAAGTTGGACAAGCACGCCAAGCAGGCACTGCTCGAACCGCTTACCGGGAAATATTCCATGGACGGAGAAGAAAGGACCCTCTTTGATGCAGCGGCCAAAATGGCCGGGTCGCTGGTAAAGATGTTCGAGGGAAAAACCAAACAAATGGTTATACCGGAAGTATGACATGAAACAACCAAGGCCGGAAATATCGGGGTATAGAGGAATGTGGCTGTTCACGCTTTTCGACCTGCCGGTGGAAACCAAGACACAAAGGAAACAATATACCAGATTCAGAAAGGAGCTTTTGAAAAAAGGCTTCACAATGCTCCAGTACTCGGTGTACGCCAGGTACGTGGCAAGCGAGGAGACCGGAGAGATAATTAAAAAAAGAATCAAGCCGGAAATACCGCCCGAGGGACAGGTGAGAATACTAATGGTCACCGACCGCCAGTTCGGAAAAATGGAGGTCTTCTACGGAGAAAGGCGCGAAGAGGTAGAGGACCCGCCCATGCAACTGTCGTTTTTCTGAAGCCCGCCCACTGAAAAACCCCCTTCATTCAGGGGGTTTTCCAGCGGTTAGTGTACCTAAGAAACGATTCCCATCCAACCACAGCGGAGCATGTTGTGGGTTACATCGGGCGGCAAGTGTACCTAAGAAACGATTCCCATCCAACCACAGCAGTGTGGACATTGCCCCATTGCCTGCGGCGAGTGTACCTAAGAAACGATTCCCATCCAACCACAGCAGCGTGGACGTTGCCCCATTGCCTGCGGCGAGTGTACCTAAGAAACGATTCCCATCCAACCACAG
>CAYQTK010000035.1:0-7243 GCA_964420375.1 uncultured bacterium | reverse complement strand
CATGATTTTGTGTCGCTAGATTACTCATTTAGTGTACCTAAGAAACGATTCCCATCCAACCACAGCGGACATGTCCGATTTATGGCCCTTCAGCTTAGTGTACCTAAGAAACGATTCCCATCCAACCACAGCTGTCAAAGGACTTTGGGAGCGCGTCGCCGAGTGTACCTAAGAAACGATTCCCATCCAACCACAGCCTGTGCTCACTCTATAATCTCCTATTGCATAGTGTACCTAAGAAACGATTCCCATCCAACCACAGCAGCAGAAACGTAACCCGCGCAACTCCGCTAAGTGTACCTAAGAAACGATTCCCATCCAACCACAGCACATGGCACCCTCCGGTTATTGTGAATCCAAGTGTACCTAAGAAACGATTCCCATCCAACCACAGCTCCAGCACAAGATGATCGGCTTCGTCAAGCAGTGTACCTAAGAAACGATTCCCATCCAACCACAGCACGACAAACGCAGTAAAATGTAAACCTTTTAGTGTACCTAAGAAACGATTCCCATCCAACCACAGCATGGGGTGAAGTGGATGTTTTCCGCATCGCAGTGTACCTAAGAAACGATTCCCATCCAACCACAGCTCTCTGAGAGTCTCTAAAAGCTTAACCAGGAGTGTACCTAAGAAACGATTCCCATCCAACCACAGCCTCCTGCCACGGCTCCTACAGATTCGATAAAGTGTACCTAAGAAACGATTCCCATCCAACCACAGCTACCACTTCGCTTGAAGAGCGTAAGCACCGAGTGTACCTAAGAAACGATTCCCATCCAACCACAGCACATCTATAAATCCGGAGGGAGATGCTACAAGTGTACCTAAGAAACGATTCCCATCCAACCACAGCAAAATACATATAATATAAATCCCGGTTCACAGTGTACCTAAGAAACGATTCCCATCCAACCACAGCATTCATAGGAATGGTTGATAAAGATCAAGAAGTGTACCTAAGAAACGATTCCCATCCAACCACAGCTCACCGGGCGCGGCTTACCTTCAAAGTACGAGTGTACCTAAGAAACGATTCCCATCCAACCACAGCCGTCACGCGCGAACTTCTCTAAAGCAACAAAGTGTACCTAAGAAACGATTCCCATCCAACCACAGCACGACAATAGTTATGATTATGTAGTTTTCAAGTGTACCTAAGAAACGATTCCCATCCAACCACAGCAAAGTTTACTGATTGAACTAAACGTTCTTTAGTGTACCTAAGAAACGATTCCCATCCAACCACAGCTCAGAAAGCTGTCTTTTTGCATGATTACCTAGTGTACCTAAGAAACGATTCCCATCCAACCACAGCACGGTCATCTCTTTACGTTTCGCCTTAGCCAGTGTACCTAAGAAACGATTCCCATCCAACCACAGCATCAGACAAGATATTGATTAGTTTTTCATAAGTGTACCTAAGAAACGATTCCCATCCAACCACAGCGCATCTCTGATATGTTGCCGCGAAGGCGGGAGTGTACCTAAGAAACGATTCCCATCCAACCACAGCGAAGCATTTCAAGTAGAAACACGTTCTTGTAGTGTACCTAAGAAACGATTCCCATCCAACCACAGCCAGCTCCGTCACCGTATCGGTAAGCTCCTGAGTGTACCTAAGAAACGATTCCCATCCAACCACAGCGGATTCTTTCCAATCTCCCATGCTGCAAGAAGTGTACCTAAGAAACGATTCCCATCCAACCACAGCCGCTGTAACCGCCAAAGGTCACGTATCCCAAGTGTACCTAAGAAACGATTCCCATCCAACCACAGCATCAGGGCCGTCAGGGCCGTCAGGAGTAGGAGTGTACCTAAGAAACGATTCCCATCCAACCACAGCAACCCTTTAATCGGCGTGGAGGCAACAGCAAGTGTACCTAAGAAACGATTCCCATCCAACCACAGCTACTTGACCTGATTGTTAACCGGGGCGTCCAGTGTACCTAAGAAACGATTCCCATCCAACCACAGCAGTTTGTTATACCATTCGCCGCCCACGTCCAGTGTACCTAAGAAACGATTCCCATCCAACCACAGCGTCTTCGATCTCTTTCAAGGCGTCTTTCAGAGTGTACCTAAGAAACGATTCCCATCCAACCACAGCTTGTAACAGCGCCAGCGCCGGCTGGGTATGAGTGTACCTAAGAAACGATTCCCATCCAACCACAGCAGTCATCTCAACATTAAAAAATTTAGAAAGAGTGTACCTAAGAAACGATTCCCATCCAACCACAGCAAAGATGGTTATCTTTTGGACTAAAGATGAAGTGTACCTAAGAAACGATTCCCATCCAACCACAGCAAAATCACGAAAAACGCCTCTGCCACATCGAGTGTACCTAAGAAACGATTCCCATCCAACCACAGCAAAATCACGAAAAACGCCTCTGCCACATCGAGTGTACCTAAGAAACGATTCCCATCCAACCACAGCATGTGTCAATAGCAATAGCGCCAGAAGAAAGTGTACCTAAGAAACGATTCCCATCCAACCACAGCATGAGTTTTGTAAGGCGTTATTGGGAGTAAACTGCGAAGCCGCGGTACGTCTTAAGACGTACCGCGGCTTCGCTCGCGTTGTTCGGCTATCATAGTTTGTTGGATAGTTACGGTATTCTTGTCTCTTGTCGGATTGTTCGTTGACACCTTTTTTTTGCGTGCTAGAATATTTTTTCACAGATTGGGGAGGGGCGTTTTTTTTTGTGGAGCCACATGGTGGCGGAAGGCCGTTTAATTCATGTTTGATCCGGAGAGATTAAAGGGCGACGACAGTCTTTGCATCCGCGAGAAGATGGAGCGTCTGGAGCACGAGATACTCTCGGCTTTTGCTTCCAAGAGCGATCTTTCAAAGGGCCGGCTTTTCCCTGAGCCGGAGTGCCGTGTGCGTCCTGCTTTTCAGCATGACCGGGATCGTATCGTCCATTCCAAGGCTTTCCGGCGCTTGAAGCACAAGACGCAGGTGTTTATTTCTCCTCGCGGAGACCATTACCGCACCCGCCTTACTCACACCATCGAGGTCAGCCAGATAGCCCGTACCATTTCCAAGGCTCTTTACTTGAACGAGGACTTGACCGAAGCCATTGCCTTGGGTCACGATCTTGGCCACACCCCGTTCGGTCACGCCGGCGAGTCCGCCTTGCAGGATGTATTGGACGGTGGTTTCCACCACTGGGAGCAGAGCCTCCGGGTGGTTGACAAGCTTGCCATGGGCGGCCGCGGTCTCAACCTTACCTGGGAGGTCCGCGACGGCATTTTAAAACACTCGAAGGGCAGGGGAGAGGCGATCATCGGCGATGATAGCGCGGACTTCCCGGCGTCCATGGAGGGCAGGGCGGTTCGCGCGGCTGACGTGATCGCTTATGTGAACCACGACTTGCAGGACGCCATCGAGTCGGGTCTTTTACAGGAAGCGGACATACCCGCGGAGTGCGTGTCCGTGCTGGGGGCGACCACCTCGCAACGGATCAACACCATGGTCTCGGACGTGATTTACGAGACCGGTCGGTCGGGAGGTTTTTCCCTTTTGATGACGCCTGCCGTGCTTCGCGCGCTGGAGAATCTCCGCGACTTCCTGTTCGACAGGGTCTACTTCAGCGAGGAGGTCCGGGCGGAGTTTCGCAAGTCGCACGATGTTATCCGCCGGCTTTTTTACTATTACATGGACAACCCTGGCGCGCTCATGGAGCACAGCGGCGAGAGCGGGCTTGGCGAGGACCTTTGCCGCGAGGCCACCGACTTTATCGCGGGCATGAGCGACAGCTATGCTCTCCACATCTGGGAGGAGGTTTTCCGTCCCCGCCCCTGGAGTTGGTGATGGAGCGGGAGCGTAAAGAGGAGTTTCTCTGCCCGGCGCTGGGCCGCACGGTCGAGGTTTACGAAGTCTACCTAATTGACGGTTGCGGCGCGTGCGGCGTGTCCGCGGGCCTGTCCGGGCTTTATTGCAGCGGCGAGCGCGAGTGCAGGCGAAAAGGGCTGTACAAGGAGTGCACGCTCTCGCCGGAAAGCTAGTGTTTGTTCACAATTGTTTTTGTCACTTACAAAAAACAGCTCTTGTGCAAGCGGCTTTCTTCGCGACTGAAGTCGCTCGCACGCAGCTTATAAATTTTAATGTGATCCGCCACCAGTGCTCTGTCAAGCGTTTTCCGTCGCTTACAAGACAGATATTTTTAGTGCGAGCGACTGATACCGCGACTAAAGTCGCTCGGACACGGCAGACAGGCACGCAGACAGGAAGGCTTGCTTTCGCTTTCATAAGTTCCGGCTTGCCGGAACTTACAAAAAGGCGCCTCGTAAACTGTGAGCCTCTTGTGGAGCGCATTTCCGGAAAGCAAGCTTCCCGGCGGAAAAAGCGGACAGCTTGCTGCCGCACTCCAGAACAGCGCCGAAAAAGTAAATTAAACCTTTGTTTCGCAACAGGCACTATTTATTGCTTGCGGCTGTTTCCTGTTGTGCTTGTGGGAAGTAGCGGAAGTGGCCGATGATTTTCCATTTTTGGAGCACGTTGTTCTCCTCCGGCAGTGGGGGGAAGTGATGTATTACAAGTGGCAGGCCGCTCCCCGTCCTTTTTCCGGATATGATCCCTATATGGGTGGGAATGGAGTTGTTGAGGAGGTCGAAGACTACTATATCGCCTGCTCTCCACTTGTCCAGGTCCTGCTCTTCAATTGACAAGGTGAGTGATTTGCCGTGCCTTTTGAAGAATGTCATCAGGTTGGGGACGCGGCGATGGTCGATGTTGGTATCCGGCTTGAGCTGGTCGTAGAGCCTTTTTGCCGGATATTGGTTGAAGTTTTTTTTCATGTCCTGGTGCACGCGCACCTGTAGGTCGATATTCAAAGCGCGGTATGCCCGGACCACCAGGTCGGAGCACACGCCCAGCCTTCCGCCGGGGTCTCCCGCAGGATAGTTTATCTTTCGATAACTCCCGTCATAGCGGCAGGGCATGTTCACCCATGCGCGGGCTGCCCGCACCAGGAGCAGATGGGAAGGCGTCTCCCGCTGAGAAACGGACGGCGCCAGGCAGAACATTGCCGGCAGCGCGATTATCAAGACAGTTTTCAGCTTTCTGCTCATCAATCTCCTCCAGAGCCCGGAAATGTTTCGCTTGCGCTCTCTTATATCCGCACCGGTTACTTTTTTATGGTTGTTAACCACTTGTTATAGCTTTTTACTTTGCCGGTCAGAATCTTCTCGAACATTCCCTCGAGAAGCCTGCTGACCTCGCCGGGCGCTTTCAGCTTGACATCCTCCATCCTGCAAATGGGCCATATCTTGACTATTGACGAAGTGAAGAAGGCCTCGTCCGCTTCGAGCAGCTCCTGTGGCCGGAGTTTTTTCTCGACCACGTCCAGGTTGGCGTCGCGTGCCAGCTTCAGCACCGACTTCCTGGTGATGCCGGAGAGGATGGTATCCAGCTTGGGGGTTTTCAAGACGCGATTTTTAACCAGGAACAGCGACTCGGTGGCCCCCTCGGCAATGTGTCCTTTGAGGTCCAGGAGCACCGGCGCTGTGAACCCCTTGTTGATGGCGTCCTGCTTGGCCACCATTCCGCCCAGGTAGTTGGCCGCGCACTTACATTCCACGGGCACGGTACGGGGGTCTATCTTTCTCCATTCCGAAAAGCAGGCCTCGGCATGACGGCGCTCCGATTTTTTGAACCGCTCCGCGGAGAGGTCCTTTTGAAGGTCCACCACGAACACGCCCACCGAGACCTCGGTGTTCCTGGGAACCACCTCGAACTCGATGCCCCCGTAGTAACAGATCAGCTTTAACATGCCCTGCCGGACGGTGTTTGCGGCTACGGTTTCTTTGACCGCGCTTTTCATCCTGGAAGCGGACAGCGGCAGCTTCATGTTGATCATGTCCGCGGACCGGAAGAGTCGTTCGATGTGGTCGTCGAGCCTGAACACCGCGGGCCCCTTGTCGGTGTCGTGAAGACTCATGACCTCGAACACCGCAGAGCCCCGGGTGAAAGAGTGGCTCATCAGCGGCACCCGGGCCTTGTTAAAAGATATCAACTGTCCGTCGATCCAGACCTTGCGGCGAGAGAGCATTTGCGCCTGTCCCCCTTTCAACTTTAGAACTTCAGCGACCCGGAAACAGTCTCCTTCTGGTGTACCTCGTGGCCCTTGATCCTGTAGGTGGCGTCGTATTGCAGCCTGTAGTCGGTTGCGCCTCCCTGCAGAACCTCGCGTATCCACTGGGAAGTGCCGGTAAGGTCCAGGTTTACGGGAACGATGATCTCTCCTGCGGACTTCTTTTTCACCCTCTGGTTCTGCATGGTCCCGGAAGCGAAGTTCTTGTCCTTTAAGTCAAGGTCGTACTGCAGCCGGGGGATATCGAGTTCGAACACGTTGGGGTTTTCAAGCTCTATCTTGAGATCGAGCGACGCCTGTTGCAGGCTGAGGGATTTAAGCTCCGCTTTGACTCTCCGGATTTTGGAAGGCCGCACCACCGGCAACTTGCCCTTGGCCTTGTAAGGGACGGGAAGGTCTCCCCACGGAGTCTTGACACGGACTTCGCCTTCCAGCCGGTAGGGAAGGCGGTCCTTGCCGCGCGCCGAGTCGTAGATGGCTTTCAGGTTTTCGTACGTCACCTCGACGGGTATCTCGAACCGGGCATCGTCGTAAGGCTTCACGGAAACGCCGGAGCCGGTCTCGCCCTTTGCAAGCCTGGTTCCCGATAGCTTGAAGTCATAGTCCACCCCGGACAGCTCCGCGCGAACGGGCGTCCGGTTTTCGATCTCGAGCACTGTAAGGAAAGCGGCATCACGGGTCGAGATGCGTTGCAAAAGGATTTCTTTCACTTTAATCTCCGGCTCTTTCACCAGCTTCTCAAAAAAGCTCTTTGCAAAAAGTGACGCCGGTATTACTAACAAAGCAGCCAGGAAAACCGGAACAATGGTACGTATGGAAAAATATCTTTTCATGGCGTTTCTCCTTTGTACTTCATAATACCAGAGACCGGCCCCGGCTTCCAGAAAGCAGGAAGAGAAATTCCCCCGAGCGTTTATATCTCCGGGATTGTTCAGCAGGTATCAGCTCTCGAGCCACGACGAGAGCGAAGGTGTGGCGACAGGCAGTAACCGCGATCTTATAAAGCCTTGTGCTATGCTTATTTCACAAAGGTTGAAAGAACACTGTGCATAAGGACATTATTTAGTGCCTGTTACGAAAACTCCATTTTGGAGTCATCATGATTGAGATCAGATAATCAGATAATAGGTAAAAGTCGGTG
>CAYQTK010000034.1:0-30418 GCA_964420375.1 uncultured bacterium | reverse complement strand
CGGGTCGCAGGTCAAATCTGGCGGCTATAGTGATTGGTTGAAATTAATCAACCCGACATTAGCTGGCGGTCAAGGCACTAGGTTGTCCGTGCCATGCCGTCGCTTCCCCCGGGGGGGGGGCTGAAAAAGAACCAACCTCCTGATATTACGGCGCTAATTGCCTTGTATTGCACGCAAACCACCCGCAAATTTTTTGGAGGACCTGAAAATCAAACCTTATCAGTGAACCAAGCTACCTACTGTTAAACCGGAAGAGCCATAGAATCTTATTTGAAAAGATCGAGCGGCTACTTTCCGGAGACAAAAAGGCTTGACATCTCCGGTCCTCTGTCCGTACTTCCCGACGGATTCTTAAAGACCTCGGAGGCTTTCTTTGTCCGGTTCTCGAAAAAGCGGATTTTCTCCTCCAGCTTTTTTAAGATCTTCCGGTCAGGCTTCTCCTTTTCTGTTTCTTTTCCGAGCTCGCTTTTGAGATCGCGCAGACGCAGGGGAACCACCTCAACATGGACGTCCTCGATGAGCTCGCCGCCGACTTTTAGGTTGTCGTTATAGACCCACGTGGGCAGGCTGTTCCACGCAGTCACCTCCACGCCCCTCTTTGTCTTTACAAGGTCCGCTTTCAAAACGGCCCCCAGCCGGGTAAGCCCGTAGGGATTGCGCCGCGACTGGTTGCAGACCAGGTTGGAGAGAGAATAAGCCACCAGCGCCTTCCTGCCGTCTTCGGTCTCCATAACACGCACGTGTCCCGGTACGTGGGAGTGATGTCCCAGGATCAGGCAAGCGCCGGCCTCGACCAGGCGTCGGGCGTGTCTGGTTTGCCATCGCAAAGGATACGTCCGGTACTCGGCTCCCCAGTGAAGGTTGACAATGACGCCGTCGGCATGCTTTTGGGCCTCTTTTACCTGCGCGACAAGGCCGTCAATATCATAGCCGTTTACGTGGGGTCTCTCCGGGTTGCGGCTGTTGTAGTTGGCGTTGTAGAGGAAGCTGTAGCCTATGAAAGCCAGCTTGATGCCGTTTATCTTCACGATATGAGGCTTCTGCGCCTTGGCCCGGTCGGGTCCCACACCGAGGCAGGCGACCCCGGCTTTTTCGCATAAGCGGTACGTAGAGGCAGGGCTTTGCCGGCCGTGGTCAAAAGAATGGTTGTTGGCGGCGTTGACAATATGAAACCCGGCGCGTTTTAAGGAATATAGCACGGGAAGCTCTCCGTGAAAGATAAAAGGCTTCTCGTACATTCTTTTCTCGTGGACCGGGAACTCCATGTTGGCGACGGCCACGTCCGAGTCCAGGAAGGTCTCCGGCATTCCGGTGAAAAGACCGTCGTAACCGAAATTGTTGGAGGGCCCTTTTGACTTCTGGCGAACCGAGCGATGGCAACGCTGATGAAGCATAACGTCGCCCGCGGCTGCTATCCGGACACGGCAACCGGCTTTGCCTGCAAATACCGCGGAAAAAGCCCCCGAAGGAATCGAAGAGCCGGCGAAAAATATGTCTTTTCTGTTTATCGCTTCAACGGAGTTGTCTGCGTTCCTGGTCCCTGCTTTGGCTTCTTCTGAGGTCTTTGGAGAAGGATTTTCCGCCTCGGCAAAGCAAAAGGCCAGATCAAGCGGCATTAAAACACCGCGCGCACTGCCCGCGGTCGCGATAAGGCGGGTGTCCGGAGGGGGTGCGACGAGGTCATGGTTCTCTATCTTGATGCCCTTGTTAAGGACAAGAATGATAAAGATAAATGCAGCAAAGCCGATAGCTTGCCTGGCGGTCTTGTTCATTTAAAAAGCCTTCCGCCTTTTCCCTGCGATACTGATTTTATTCAAAGCAAAAAACCAGGCCCTTACCAACACGGCCATACAAATTTAGTATAATAACATACATCCGTGTGAAAGAGAAACCCGTGCCTTTTATCTGAGCTCGAAATCAGGCGGGCTTGCAACAGCGCAACCAGTCTTCTACACTGTTTTATCAGGTTGTCAGGCCGATCAAACGTCCTGGTTTATGCATGCTTGGTGTTGTTTTGTCACAAATCGTCTGTAAGTATTCCCGCCAAAGGAGGATATCTGATGGGTCAGAAGATTGTAGTTATTGGAGGAGTTGCCTGTGGTCCCAAGGCAGCGGCGCGGGCACGCCGGTGCGACCCGGAGGCTGAGATTACCATTGTCGAGCGTAAGCCGCACGTGTCCTATGCCAGTTGCGGCCTGCCTTACTACGTGGGAGGAGTAGTGCCCGAGATAGATAAACTGATCTCGACCACCCACGGCACCTACCGGGACCCCGATTACTTCGACCACGTAAAAGACATCAAGGCAATGATAAACACCGAGGCTCTGGCAATCGACCGCGACAGAAAAGAGGTCCGCATAAAAGACCTTACCTCAGGGAGCGAGTCTTCGCTTTCTTACGACAAGCTGGTTGTCTCCACCGGCGCGTCTCCGCAAACGCCCCCCATACCGGGCGCGGACCTGGACCGCATCTGGAATTTGTGGTCCATGCAAGACGCCCAAGAGATCCGCGAGAAGATCGAGGCCGGCGAGGCTGACCGCATCTGCGTTATCGGCGCCGGCCTTATAGGCCTCGAGTGCTGCGAGGCCTTCATGAACCAGGCGGTGGACACCCACCTGGTGGACATCATGCCCCAGGTGCTCTACGGTCCGCTCGACCCGGACATGGCCGAGCTGGTGGCTCATGCTCTCCGGCAGGAGAACATCGAGCTGTGTCTTTGCCAGGGGGTGAGCTCCTTTGAAGGAGAGAACGGCAGGGTCACCAAGGTGGTCACCGAAGCGGGCGACATCGAGACCGACGCCGTGATACTGGCAATGGGGGCCAGGCCCAACATCGAGCTCGCCGGAGGCTGCGGCCTGGAAATTGGTGACGTGGGCGCCATCAAGGTTGACGAGTACTTACGGACCAGCGATCCCCATATCTTTGCGGGCGGCGACTGCGTGGAAAACCTGCACCTGGTCACCGGCAAGAAATCATGGAACCCGCTGGGGTCCACGGCCAATATGCACGGCAGGGTCATCGGCGACAACCTTGCCGGAAGGGAATCAAAGTTCCCCGGCGTTCTCGGCACCGGCGTCATGAAAACCCTGGGCATGAACGTGGGCTACACCGGCATCACCGACACCAAGGCCCAAGAACTCGGGTTTGAAACCGTCACCGGCATCAACACCGCCAACGACAAGTCCCACTTTATCCCCGGCGGCAAGGACCTGGCCATCAAAGTAGTGGCGGACAGGAAGTCTCGAAAGGTGTTGGGCTGCCAGGTAATAGGAGCGGGAGACGTGGCCCGCATCGTGGATTCGGCAGCGTCGGCGCTGCGCTATGGCGCCGTGCTCGAAGACATCGCCTACATGGACTTCTGTTATGCTCCCCCCTTTGGAGCACCCATTACGCCTCTTGCAAACGCGGCCAATATCGCGCTCAACAAGCTCTCCGGAATGGCGGAGACGGTCTCGGCCTTCGAGCTCCACGAGCTTCTCGCGTCGGACACCGACTTCCTGATGGTTGACGTCCGCACCAAAGGCGAGCTGGAGATAAGGCCGCCGATTGAAGATCCCCGCAGCCGGGCCATCGACATGCACGAAATCCGCGAGAAAGCGGACGAGCTGCCTAAAGACAAGCCTTTGATTTTTATCTGCCAGCTCGGCCAGCGTTCTTACGAGGTCCTTCAGATGCTCAAGGGCAAGGGGTTCAAAAACGCCAAATCCCTGGAAGGAGGCCTGCGCATCTTCACCCGGACGCAAAAGCCGGAAGCCAAGGCCTGATCCGGGAACCGTCTGCCGAGGCATCCGGAAAAAAGCTTTAACAAGCCCCGCATTCATACCAAGCCTGCACCGTGCGCCGACTTGAGCCGCGGGCCTGTTGCGGATATGCTGAGTCAGGGAGGAGCTGGAGATGGACAAGCTGGTGATAAAGGGTGGAGCAAGGCTCGAGGGGACGGTGCGGATAAGCGGGTCCAAGAACGCTGCACTGCCGGTTTTGTGCGCGACCCTGCTGGCTCCGGGCAAGCACGTGATCCGGAACGTGCCCGACCTCCGCGATATCGGGACCACCATCGAGCTTCTGCGCAGGCTGGGCGCTGTGGTGGATGACTCCCGCATCGCTTCCGAGCATGTTCTCGATATCGACACCACCTCGATTAAATCGGTGCGCGCGCCTTACGACCTGGTCAAGACCATGCGGGCGTCCATACTGGTCCTCGGACCGCTCATGGCACGGGAGGGCAAGGCTGAGGTGTCCCTGCCCGGCGGATGCGCTATCGGCGCCCGGCCGGTGAACCTCCATCTCAAGGGACTCGAGCGCATGGGAAGCACAATAACCGTGAGCCACGGCTACATCAACGCTCATGCGCCCCGCTTGAAAGCTGCGGAGTATGCCTTTGACACCACCACTGTCACCGGCACCGAGAACCTGATGATGGCATCGGCGCTCGCGGAGGGGACATCCCTGTTGACCGGAGCAGCCATGGAGCCCGAGGTGGTGGCCTTGGGCGAGATGCTCCAGGCCATGGGCGCAAAGATCAAGGGGCTCGGCACCAGTCAGCTCGAGATCACCGGAGCGGAGAGCCTCTCGCCGGTTGACTTTACAGTAATCGCCGACCGGATCGAAGCAGGGACCTACCTGGCAGCGGCAGCCATCACCAGGGGAGACGTCTTCCTGCAAGGAGCAGAACCATATCACATGGAAGCGGTTCTCGAGAAGTTCCGAGAAGCAGGCATGCACGTCCAAACCGAAGACAACGGCATAAGGGCAAAGAGCAACGGCATAAGGTCCACGGACGTCAAGACCAAGCCGTTCCCCGGCTTTCCCACGGACATGCAGGCCCAGTTCATGGCCTTTATGTGCATGGCGGAGGACACGCTGTCCGTCATAACCGAGACGGTGTTCGAAAACCGGTTCATGCACGTGCTCGAGCTGCAAAGGATGGGAGCGGACATCAGGATCGAGGGAAACAGCGCCATTGTCCACGGCACAGGCAAGCTCACCGGCGCGGGCGTGATGGCCACCGACCTTCGGGCGTCAGCGTCGCTGGTGCTCGCCGGGCTGGCAGCGGAAGGCGAAACCGAGGTCCTCCGCATCTATCACCTCGACCGCGGCTATGAAAGGATGGAGGAAAAGCTCTCTGACCTGGGCGCGGACATAAAAAGGGTCAAGGGGGCCGGCAAATGAAGGTAATAAGCTACACGCAGGCCGGCTTTGAAAAGGAGCTCGGCAAGCTGGTCTCCGGCATCCACCGGCTGCCCGACGAGGTCATGGAAAGGGCGGAAAAAATCTTTGACGAGGTCGCCGAACAAGGGGACAAAGCGCTTTTCAAATGGACGGAGGAGCTCGAGGGCCACGCGCTCGACAAAAACACCGTAAAGCTTTCCAAAGACGAGCTCGAGAAGGCCCTGGACCGGGTTCCCTCTTCCGACCGGGACGTGATCAACCTTGCCGCCAAAAGAATCCGCGCCTTCCATCGCCGGCAGGTCCCCAAGGGCTTTACTTACGAGGACAAAAGCGGCGCGGTGATCAAAGAAAGGGTCATTCCTCTGGAGAGCACGGGCATCTACATACCCGGCGGAAGGTATCCCCTGGCCTCGACCGTGCTCATGACCGCGATCCCCGCCAGGCTCGCCGGTGTGAAAAAGATCATCATGGTCTCGCCCTGTCCGGGCGGCGGCATGGACCCCGCTGTCGCGGCTGCGGCGAACGAGGTCGGAGTTGACTCTATCTATAAGATAGGGGGGGTCCAGGGCATAGCATCGCTGGCTTGCGGCACGCAAAGCGTCCCGGCGGTCGACAAGGTCGTTGGTCCGGGGAGCGTGTGGGTTGCCGCTGCCAAGACCATTGCAGCCGTGCGGGGCCTGTGCGGCATTGACGCCTTGGCCGGGCCCAGCGAGATAGTGGTGGTCGCGGACAACACCGCCCGCGCCCGGCCGGTGGCCGCGGACCTGCTCTCCCAGGCGGAGCACGGCCCGGACTCCATATCAATACTGGTTACAACTTCCGAAGAGCTTGTAAACAAAGTGGACAAGGAGCTTAAAAATATCGCGGAAGAGATTCCGAAAATGGAAGACAACCCCGATCCCGCGGCCAATGTGTCCGCGGTCCTGGTAAAGGACATGCAACAGGCATCGAGCGTAGTAAACCGGATCGCGCCCGAGCACCTCGAGGTCATCGTTAAAGGAGCAGCAAAGTTCGCGGAAACCATAAAAAACGCCGGCAGCGTCTTCCTGGGACCCTACTCGCCGGTGCCCGCGGGGGACTACACCGCAGGAGCAAACCACGTCCTTCCCACCGGAGGCACCGCCCGCTTCAGCTCGCCACTCGGGGTCCACGACTTTGTAAAACGACAAAGCGTGACCCGCCTCTCCGGAGATGCACTCTACTCCATCAAAGACCCCACCGCCCGCTTCGCAGAGCTGGAAGGACTAAAAGCCCACGCCCTCGCAATCCTCGCTCGATTTCCATCCGGCAGCAAAAAAGGAAAGGAATAGGACCCGACGCATATTTGCCGCTTCTACTGCTCTGTCACTCGAAAAAAGGGGAACGGATCCAATGCAGATCGCGGTATCAGCCGCTCGCACGATTCTCTTCTATTCCCCGAGAAGCATTTGACAGAGCGCTGGTGGCGGATCACATTAAAATTTACAAGCTGCGTGTAAGCGACTTTAGTCGCGAAGAAAGCCGCTTGCACAAGAGCTGTTTTTTGTAAGTGACAGAGCATTACAAGCCCTGGGAAAAGATTTCAAAAAAAGTGCCCCGCCATGAAAGGGCGACGTAACGTATTGGTGTCTATACATAATGACTTTACCTCGCGCTTTCAGCGCTCTTTTTTATTCTATGCTCTCTAATAACCAAGGGCTTGCGCCCTGGGCGTTGCTTATAATCTCCCTGCCCTCAGAGCATATCCAGGCCTTGTTCTATTCTTTTCAGTCCTTCTTTAATGTTCTGCATGGAGGTCGCGTAGGACAGCCGGATGAAGCCGTCCGCACCAAAGGCGCTGCCGGGCACTGCTGCTACCTTGACCTCGTCGAGCAGGAACTTGCAGAGGTCCACGTCGTTCTTTATCTTCTCGCCCTTCCACCTCCGGCCGATGTACTCCTGGAAGGAGGGCAGCACGTAAAAGGCCCCTTGCGGGTTGTTGCAGGTAACGCCGGGCATCCGGTTCAAGGTCTTGACCGTGTAGTCGCGCCGCTTTTTGAACTCGGAGACCATTTTTTTGAGGAAGCCTTGCGGCCCGGTAATCGCTGTATATGCTCCTTTCTGCGCGAAGCTGGTGGGGTTCGAGGTGCTCTGTCCCTGGATTTTGTTCATGGCTGCGATGACGTCGGGGTGGCCCGCTGCATAGCCGATGCGCCAGCCGGTCATGGAGTAGGTCTTGGAAACGCCGTTGGTGACCAGGCACCGCTCGCGGAGCTCCTTTCTGGCCACCGTGGCAAAGGAGTAGAACTTGAAGTCGTCGTAGACAATGGACTCGTAGATGTCGTCGCACACCACGTAACAATGGTGCTCTTCCAGGACTTCTGCCAGGGCGGCGAGCTCTTTTCTGGTATATGCCGCCCCGGTGGGGTTTGAGGGACTGTTCATGATGAAAAGGCGCGTCTTTTTGGAGAGCGCTTTGTCGAGCTCGTCGGGCGAGACCTTAAAGCCGCTCTTTTCCGTGGTGTGGATATACTTAGGCCGGGCGCCGGCAAGTAGCGCCATGTCAGGATAGCTCACCCAGTAGGGCGCGGGTATGAGGACCTCGTCGTTGCCGGAGAGGGTCGCCATGTAGATGTTGTAAAGGCAGTGCTTTCCCCCGCAGGAGATGATGACCTGGTCCTTTTTATAGGACAGGCTGTTGTCCCTTTTAAACTTGTCCGCCACCGCCTGCTTGAGCTCGTCTGTGCCGCTCGCCGGCGTGTACTTTGTAAAGCCTTCGTCCAGGGCCTTCTTGGCGGCCTTCTTGATGTGGTCGGGGGTGTCGAAGTCGGGCTCTCCCGCTCCGAAACCGATAACGTCAATACCCTTCGCTTTCATGGCCTTGGCCGCCGCGGAAACCGCGAGGGTGGCCGAAGGTTTTACTTTTTTCATCCGGCTTGCAAGCTGCATTTTATTTCTCTCCTTTCTGTCTTTTACATGGAAATGGTAACGGTCCCTGTTCTACTTTTTCTTTTTGGCCTGCGGCCCGATTCTTTTTTTGAGCTCCTTTTCCACCAGCGGCGAGACCATGCCTTTCACTGATCCGCCGAGCATGACAATCTCCTTGATGAGGCTCGAGCTGAGGTGGGAGAGGTGTCCCGCGGTCATGATGAACAGCGTCTCCACCTTGGGGTTCATGGTCTGGTTGGTCTGGCTCATGGAAATCTCGTACTCGAAGTCGGCAATGTTGCGAAGCCCCCGCAAGAGGATGCGGGCCTTCTTCTTGTCCATGTAATCCACCAGCAGGCCGTGAAAGGTGTCAACCTCGACGTTGGCCAGGTCCTCCGGCACAAGCTGTTTCCAAAGGTCCACCCGCTCCTCGGTGGTGAAAACGTACTTCTTGCTCGTGCTCTCGGCCACCGCGATGATGACCTTGTCGAAGACCGCCGCGGACCTTTTGATAAGGTCGATATGGCCCAGGGTGGGAGGATCGAAAGAACCCGGAAAAACCGCGATCACCTGTTTCTTGGTCAATGCTCTTCCTCCTTCATAAAATGCGGTCACGGTAAACAGCATCAGCTTGCAAGGACACCCCCCGTTTCACTAAGAGCTTTGCAAGCCATTGCGCCCGCCGATTTTCCAAAACTTGATTTTTACATAACCGGGCGGGTTTGACAAGTTTGATCTTTCGATTTGCGATGGCTTTTGTGCCGAGTACAAATTTAACTTTACCTGTCTTCTCTGTTACCCTTATACAGAGGCAGGGAAGAGAAGTGATGGACAAAAGAGAAGACGAGGTTTCACGGGAGAAGGAAATCCTTGATCGGGTCCAATCTGATGACGACACCGGTTTCGACCTTATGGTTGACGCTTTTGCGCCCATGATCTACAGGTATGCTTTGCGGATGTGCGGCAACGTTGACGAGGCCGAGGACATTCTCCAGGATACCTTTCTTACGGCCAAGGAGAAGATCGAACAGTTCCGGGGAGAAGGAAGGCTCCGCAACTGGCTTTTCACCATCGCCGGCAACACCTGCCGGCAACGACAGCGCAAGCTTTCCGACAAGCAGAGAAACGAGCTTAACATCGACGACGTTCTTCCTTCTTATGAGGACTCCATGGAGCCGTCTTCTCTTTCCTGGCGCGTTGATCCCGTAAAACAGGTTTTGAACGAGGAGCTGAAAGAGAGGCTGGAGGGCGCTATAGCCGCTCTTCCCGCTCCCAACCGCTCGGTGCTCATTCTCCGCGACATGGAAGGTCTTTCCACCCGGGAGACCGCGCATGCCATGGACATAACCGAGGAGACGGTAAAGGTAAGGCTCCACCGGGCGAGGGCGTTTGTAAGGAACAAGCTGCACGATTACATCGAGGGGAACCAATGAGCGATTGCAAAGAACACTTTGACAAGCTTTCCGCCTACCTTGACGGCGAGCTTTCGGGGGAGAACGTTTCCGAGCTGCTCCGCCACCTGGAGGAATGCGACTGTTGCAGGTCATGTCTCGAGACCTTGAAGGCCAGCCGGGAGCTTCTCTCCAGGATGCCCGCTCCCGAGATGCCGGAAGACATGAAGTCTCGCCTCAAGGAATGCATCAGAAGAGAAAAGCCCCGCTCCTGACTCGCCGCCTCCGCCGGTGCCGGGATTTATTGTAAAGGTCTTGGAGATTTTTTATGGTTTGCGGGATGTGTGTTTATTGTGCGAGCGGCTTTAGCCGCGAAACAGAGGTACTAATATTCTGTCAAGCGTTTTTCATGCGAGTGACGTTAATCGCGGCTGAAGTCGCTCGCACACTATGGGTCAGTGTAAGCTTAACAAGGCACTAAAGCGCGGCCTTCTTCTCACATCCTTTCGTCCGCGAAGTCCATGAACATTCTCCAGTCCAAGGGGGTAAGATCATGGCCGCCGGCGCGGACATGATAGCCTATATGGGAGCCCGCGCTTGTGCCCATCTCGGGCATCTTCTGCTTTTGCAGGCCTTGTTTGCCGAAGAGCTCCCACGCCGGAGAGGCATGCACTGTCGCCAGGAACTCTCCTTTCGGGTCGGACCACCAGTCCGCGGATGCGCTTGCAACATAGACCGGCCGGGGAGCGATCAATGCTATCAGCATATGCTGGTCAACGGGCAGGTCTTGCTCTTTGCCGTTATAGCGGTGGAAGTTTTTGCAGAACCAGTGGGGAAAGCCGGTGTTGATCGCTGTAATGGTCTCGCCTGCCTTGCGCCGGAAAAGTGCCGCTCCTCCGCAGCCCGACTCGTTGGATATCACCAGTGCGAAGCGACGATCGCAGGCGCCCGCCCACAGTGCGGTCTTGCCGAGCCGGGAATGTCCGGCAACCGCAACCCGGCCCGCGTCCACGTCAGGGTCTTTCTCCAGATAGTCCAATGTCCGGGAAAGTCCCCATGCCCAGGCGGCAATGGCCCCCCAGGAATCGGGGGCCCGCTCTGACGGAGACGGCCCGGCAACTGCGTGGACACCGTTATTAAACCCGTCATCATAATCGGGATCAATGTCCCCATAGTACATGGTGGCCAGGGCATAGCCGCGGGAGATGATGGCTTCGACTGGAAAGCGTGAACAAGCGCTTCCCCGCGAGCTCTCGGTTGCACGGTGGCCGGTTATTTCCAGGCCCTTGTTACGGACCCAGCTCGAGGTGATGCGGACGGCAGGGTCGGCCCGTACGGTGTGGTTGCCGCCGAAGTTGAGGATCAGAAAAGCGGGCGCAGGCTTCTCCTGAACGGGGACATAGACAAGCAGGTCCATGGAGAGGGGCTCGCGTCCTTGTATGGTGATGCGGACCTGCTTGCGCTTTGCCTTGCCGGAAAGTGCGTTGCCCGCCTCGAACACCCGGAAGCTCATGTTTTCCGGAGGACCCGGCGACCCGCCGTAGACGTGCTTTCGGTACAGATCGAGTATCTCCGGCCGCCTCTCGTCAACCCATGTGTCCCGGTCAAGGACCTTTTTGCCATCCGCGGTAACCAGAAGCCGGGGAAGCTTATAGTCCCTGGCGAAAAGGTCAACAAACTCCGTAAACGGCGAGAGGGCAGCAGCCGGCAATGCGAGCAAAAACATGGCCAAAATCGGCAAGGCATATGACAATCGATTTTTCTGTTTCATGTTCTCATTCCTCGCATTTCTCATGGCAAAAACCGCCGCATATTTTTTCACCCAGCTTTGTGCGAGCGACTTCAGTCCGGATTCAACATCCTGTATGGCCCGCTCCTCACAACGTCAAGATTACCAATGCCTGATCCCGACCTCAAGTCTTATCCTATATTTGTCTTCCTGCTAATTGGTTTATAGTCTGATGTTGCCTTTTGGACACACATTTGCCGGGTGTGTGGGTTGTGGGTTTCGCTCCCCTTGTTTTCATGGGAGCATCCATGCCTTTTACTTGGGCGCGGTTTGGAATAATAGATGGCTTTTGCTTGGCATATCACTAGCTTAAAGGACAGGGCAGGGAAGTTAGCGCATAAAACGCGGTTTGGGCACTTCTTTTGCTTGAATAAAGGGGAAAACGCGATCTGCTTTCGAGAATTAACTGGAGGTTTCAAATGGCAAGAGCGATTAATACGGTTTTTTTCCCCGCAGAGGCTTTTGCAAAAAGGTTTTATTCTTTGGTGGGAGAGGGCTCCAACTCTCGATTCCTGTTCGGCAATCGCGACCTGCCTGCCTGTGCCGGAGACGGCAGACAGGCACGCAGACAGGGAGGTCGCTCCCACCAAGTGTTCGGACATTTTGCAAGAGTCTCCGCAGTAATTGTATTTGTTATATGCAGCTTGTTTCCTGTTGCTTCGTGGTGCGAAAGCAGTGTTTCCTCGATAGCTTCCGGTTGGGAGACCGGGAGCGGACACCTGGCGGACGAATCAGCCTATGCTTGGTTTGACTCGGATTATAATGGAGATGCAGCACGTTCCTCGAACACCTACGGCGGGTGGGGAGGCTTTTCGTTCAACCTGTTTTTCCCGGATATTTCCGGCTTCCAGGGCATGACCGAGGAGCGCGGGCTGGAGGGTTTTTCCACTCCCTTGCGTTGCTGGTCGGGCCGGGGCTTCATGGTTGCCAACAACTTCCGGCTTGGCGGCATGCTGGGCGGCGGCCATTTTCGGGAGGACGAGATAATAAATGGCGATCATCGGTGGGCGGAGTTTGACATTTTCTGGGGAGGGTTTACCGCTGATCTCTTGTTGCCGGTGACCGAGCGGATCGGCGTCTTCGGGGGCGGCATGATAGGCGGAGGAGCTCTGTGGATGAGCGCCGACGGCGGAGACCTCGGCGACTACTGGTCGCAGGCCCAGGACTTCGCCATCTATGCCCCGGAGGCGGGTCTTTCCTACAAGGTCACCAACTGGATGCGGGTCGAAGCCACCGCCCAGTATAACTACATAGACCTCGACACCCACGGAAGCTCCTTTTACGCGGCAAACGGAGAGAAGATGGTGGACGCATCATCCCTCTCCGGAGCGGTCTACTCCATGTGGTTCCTGTTCGGCTACGAAGGATAACGGGGATCGGATCCTCCAAGAGGAATGACAGCCTTGGTTAAAGAAGCACGTCCTTGCCGGCGCTTGCAAAAATCAAAAGATTCTGCTGGTGCTCTGTCAAGCGTTTTTCGTCGCTTACAAGAAAGATATTTTTTGTGCGAGCGAGTTTACTCGCGATATCAGTCGCTCGCACACTATGCGTCAGTGTAAGCTTGATAAGACACTAGCGGTACTGTATGCCTTCTCCCCCTTTCCCTGCATCGCTATACTTCATAAGAAATCCCTGCCATCACAGGGTGAACAGGCAAACAGGGGACGTATAAATCATTTGTTCCCCTACTGAAATACTCGCCGAGACTACAGTGATTAAACCGACGAACCCGCATGCACCCTGTATTTCAACGCTTTCAACATCAGGAGGGACAGCCTCCCTCGCCGGGGATATGATGTACACAGTGGAAGGATATAATCATCGGCGAAGGGCACGCAGAGTTAGCAACTGCAGGAAAGAGTATATATTTGGAACTCGCAAGATGAAAAACGGGTTAGATCAGAATTTGACTTTACACGCCCGGGAGCGGTTGATGGCCTTTAAGCACCTGCCCATGTCGGGGAACACCGGGAAACTTCGGGACATGAACTCCTTTTCCAGGTCGTGCCTTACATTGGTGAGCACGGTGTTATAGAAGACCACGTACACCGGCTTTTTCATGGCTGCGAGTCCATCCATTAGCGACCTTGCCATGAATGCCGACCATTCGGGCGCTTTGTCGTTGAGATAGGTGAGGTACTCCATGGCGCAGATGATGATATAGGCGTCTACTCCGGGGTCGGCGTCGAGCGCGGGGAAGATGTAGGGATAGTTTTGAGGCTGGAAGAACTGTGCGGCGAGGTCCAGCGGATTCTTGATGCTGGTGCCGGGGCCGTCCACGTAAGACCGCAAAGCCTCCTGGGTGTTTTCTTCGAGCCGGGGCATTTTGAATCCCGCGTTGATGATCTGGTCGGTAGCGAACACGCCGAACCCACCAGATACCGAAAAGAGGCAGATGCTGTTGCCCTTTGGCGGCCTGGAAAGGGAGAACAGGTAAGCCAGGTCGAGCATCTCGTCGATGTCGTCAGCCAGGGCACAGCCGCACTGAGCGGCCAGCGCCTTCCAGACCTCCGAGGCCCCGGTCAAGGCGCCGGTGTGAGAAGCCACCGCACGGTTGCCGATCCGGGTGATTCCTCCCTTGAGGATGATCACCGGCTTTCGGGCGGCAGCGTCGCGGAGCGCAGCCTTGAGCTCGTCCGGCCTGCGGGTCCCTTCGATGTAAAGACAGATCACCTCGGTCTCCGGGTCGCGGGACAGGTAATGCAGGAACTCCGGCGGTCCAAGGTCACACTCGTTTCCATAGCTTACGGTCTTGGAAAATCCGATCCCTTTCTCCGACGCCATGAGGGATGCGCTTATGGCCACGCCGCCGCTTTGAGAGATCATGCTGATCTTTCCGCCGGGAATGTAGGGCATGTCCACCCGGATGCTGATGCCGGAGCCGGGCGCGTAAAGCCCCATGCAGTTGGGACCGATGATGCGGACGCCTCCCTGCCGCGCGATCTTTACTACCTCCTCCTCCAGCTTTCTGCCCTCCTCAGTTCCGGACTCGCGGAAGCCCGAGCTGAAGATGGTCGCGCACCTGACTCCTTTTTCCGCGCACTCCGCAATAACGTCGGGAACCGAGCCGGCGGGCACGCACACCTTTACGTAGTCCACAGGACCGGGCACGTCCTTTATGTTGGGGTAGGTTTCAAACCTCTTTATCGTCTTGGTGGGATGGATGGCGTAAACAGGGCCGGAAAAGCCGAGCTTCTGATGGCCGAGCAGAAAGCTCATGCCCTGGTTGGTTACCTTATCGGAAACTCCGACAGCCGCAGTTGAGCGGGGATGAAAGATACGGTCCATCTCCTCGTATAAACTGCTCTCCATAAAACTTCCTCCTGGACTAAATAGTGCCTGCGAAACTCCGTTTTCGGAGTGCGAAAGCTTGCTTTCGCTTTCTCTGCCGGCAAGCTTGCTTGCCGGGGCAGGCTTTGTTGGCGTTCGCCTCTTTTGTTGCCATACTCCGCCATTCCCCCGAGAGCAAGCTCTCGGGAAGAAAAGCGGCAGCAAGCTGCCGCACTCCAAAACAGCGCAGAAAAAGTAAATTAAAACTCCGTTTCGTAACAGGCACTAAATAGTACTCCCCGGCCGCCGCGGAGTCAAAACGGATGGCTGTTTTGCACGAATCAATTTCCCGGCCGGTAGAAGATGTAGATGTCCCCTCTCACCGGCTGTTTAAGGCCCCGGACCGTGAGCACGTCTCCTTCCACCCGGCTCTCGGGAAGACGCGCGCCGGGTATGACCGCGCGGACGTTGCCGGCCGCATTGTCGGGAAAGCCGAAGGCCTTCTCTTTAAGCGATGAAAGGGGCACCTCGATAATGCCTTCTCCGGTTTTGAACTCCGAAGCATCGAGCCTTATGCACTCCGAGGCTATGGCCCTGCCCCAGAGCTCGGGTCTCATCTTCGATATCTCCGTTGCGGCCAGCAGAAACCCGCCCACCCCGTATGTCTCCGAGTTCATCTCGAAGTCGCGCTTTATCGGACCGCGGCCCACCGGCTGGACCCGCATGAGCGCGCCGTCGCGGGTCACACAAAGACGCAGGAAATGCCAGGCCTTCAAAACCACGGGCAGGTAATCGCGGGAGAGCTCGCCGTGGTTTATCATGGCCGCCATCATGTACACGAAAAAGGCCGACCCGGAGGTCTCCGGCATGGTGTATGTCTCCCGGTCGAGCACATCTGCGTTCCAGGTGCCGAAAACGTTGCGGTTGGCCTCGAGGGCGGAAGCCATGTTGCGGAGCTTGTCAACAAGCCACTCCCGGTCATCGGCGTAGTCCGGGTCGCCAAGCAGCTCCTTGTATATCTTGGTGTAGCCCGCGGCCACCCAGCCGTTGCCGCGGCCCCACTGGTAGTCGCCTATGGAACGCGGGTCGTGCCAGTAAAGACCGGTTTGCGGGTCCTCCAGGACCTCGGAGTAGGCCCGGCAGTAGACCATGGCAATCTCGCGGGCGTCCCTGCCGTCAGGGATGTTAACGGAGCCGGCGATCTTCCCGCGGCGGGCCAGGAAAGGCGGCACCATGTGCAGGTCGTCGTTCCAGAACCGCATCCAATAGTCGGTGTGCCCGTACTTATACTGGGTGAACTTGCGGGACTTTACGATGAAGTCGATCATGCCCTCGGTCTCCTGGAGATGATCGCTCTTCATCCCGGACTTCTCGTAGAGCCAGAGATAGGTATAGCCCGCGCACACCCGGTCGCCGTGATAGACCTTGATGGGGTATCCTCCCGGCTCCTGGGCGCCCCATTTCTTTACGTACTCCAGGTAGCGGCCCGCAGGCCGGCCACGCTCTTCGGTCCGGTCATACAATGCGGCCACACCCGACATCAATGTCGAGTCAAGCCACTCCAGGTTATGGTGGACCTCGATTGCAGGGGACGCGCCGTCTTCGGAGACCACCCTGCCGAAAAGCTCGTGGTCGGCCACAGCCCGGGCGATGGGAATCGGGTCAGGGTAAGAGTACCAACGCGATCCAGAGGTGTCGCCTATGACCCCCGCAGAAAGACAGACAAGGCACAAGACAAAAACGGCGGTCGCAGCAAAAGAACTCTTTATGGATTTCATCTTTTTCCCCCTTAATAATCTTCGTCCCCAAAGAACCGCCCTTTTTGCCAAGGACGGCATCTCCAGGATAGAATGAATAACGTCTTACTCGCAAGTAAGAACATGGAGTCCGAGAGAGGAGGGTCACATGAGCGGTGAAAAAAAGGATCACATCAAGTTAAACTTAAAAGACGCGGAGACTGGCGAGGAGAACGAGTTGATTATCGGTTATACCGACACCAGCGTGGGACTGCGCATCTCACAGGGGGGCAGGGAGGTCGAGACCTGGCTTTCGGAGACCGACACCATGAAGCTTGCCGCAAGCCTGGAGAACGGTCTCAAGCAGATCAAGAAGTAACGTATTGAAAAGGAGCATGAGATTATGGAGACGTTAAAGGTCAAGTTCAACCATCCTTTTGCCGAGGCCTCCGAGAAGCTCAAGCGCGAGGCATTGTCGCGTGACGATTACGATCCTGCGTCATTGTTCAGGTGGGGCAACATGCTTGCGCTTTCGGTTATCCGCATGCTGGAGCGCGCGGAGCGCGATTTCGGTGAACAGGGACAGCGGGCCATGATCGAGGAGCTGGTCGAGGTAGGCCGCATGGTCGGCCGGCAAATGGTTGAAGGCGTGGAATGGCCCGACGGAGTCGAGCCCATCGAGCTTGTCTCTTCTTTTGCCAGCACCCTGAACCGTGAGGTTTACGCATCACCGGAGGACCCCCGCATCGACGACGAGGACAACTGTTCTTTTGACATCCTGTGGTGTCCCCACCAGGACACCTACGGGCCGTTCGACTGCCGCGTGCAGCGCTACCTGGTCCAGGGCATGATCGAGGCCATGCGCGAGAAGTTTCCGGAAGGAGATTTCCAGGTCAGGTTCACCCGGACCATACCCGCGGGCGCGCCGGTGTGCACCTTCAAGATATGGAGGAAGAAAGCCGGCGACACTGACGACTGGGAAGTCTACTCCGGCGAGCTGGAGAGAAAGGCCCTGGAACGGGCGGAAAAAAAATGAAAGCTGTTTTACGAATGGAGGATTTGAAATGACACGGGTTGTTTTGCCGGTATTGTTATTGGCCCTCTTTTGCGCTGCGTGCCCCAAGACACAACAGCCGCGCCAGGTGGTAAAAGAGCGCTTCCCCGCCTGCTTTGAAGAGACCAAGATCGGCGCGGACCACGGGGCGCGGTGCAACTACAACGAAGAGGAGGACCAGTGGAGGATCGTGTTCTGGCACGGCTGGGGGGACTGTCCTTCCGGCTGCATCCACAAACGTGACTACGCGTTTTACATAGTGGACGAAAAGGGCGACGTCTACCAGTGCAACGAGGATTTCGAGCCCAAGAGAAAGATGCCCGCCGGCAAGACGATATCTCCCGAGCCTCCGCCAAAGCCGCAATGACGGTTTTGTCCGGGAACACGGCAGGAGGGAACAGTGGATTACTTTGACGGAAAAGTGGTGTGCATAACCGGCGGCGCCCGGGGTATAGGTTTTGCCGTTGCTCGGCTTCTGGGTTTGCGCGGCGCGCGCGTAGTTATCTCTGACATCGAGGACAGAATACTCGAAGAAGCGGAGTCCGGGTTGTCCGCTGCCGGGATCGAGGTTGTTTCTGCAAAGGCTGACGTGACCTCTTACGAGGACTGCCGGGAGCTTGTGAAAGTCGCTCTCTCGCGGTTCGGCAAGCTGGACGTGCTGGTAAACAACGCGGGGATCAGCGTGGTGTCCAACTTCGAGGAGTGCACGCCCGAGGTCTGCGAAAGGCTCTACCGGGTAAACCTCATCGGCCAGGTCTTCATGACGCGCGCCGCACTGGACGCCCTCAAGGAGTCGCGGGGGCAGATACTCTTCATGTCCAGCGTAAGCGGCATCCGGGCCATTCCCACGGGCAGCCTGTACAGCTCGAGCAAAGCGGCACTGCGCAGCTTTGCCGAGTCCATACGCCTCGAGCTCAAGCCCTACGGCGTCCACGTGGGGGTCATCTGCCCCGGCTTTACCACCACCGATCCCCGCAAGACGGTTATGAAAGGCGACGGAAGCCCGAGACCCATTGACCGGCCTCCCCATGACACGCCCGAAGGGGTGGCCAAGGGAGTGGCCCGGGTATTGGAAAACAAGGAGCGCGAGCGGGTCCTTACCAGGATGGGAAAAATGACCCTGGTGCTGCAAAGGCTCTGCCCGTCGCTTTTGGACAGATACCTGCAAAACCGAGAGATCAAAAACTGATCCAACGGCTTTACACTCGAGTCGAACATGTCCAAATTCAATATAGACAAACCGGGAAATGACAGCTACAGCACCGGCGGCATGAAGGCCCACTTCATTCTCGTCATCATTTTCATCATCTATGTCTCCGACTACACCGACCGGTACGTGGTGTCGTCACTGGCTACATATATAAAGGACGACTGGAGGATCAGCGATTTCGAGATCGGGGCCTTGATGACGGTTGTCCTTTTTACCATTACCGTTTTTTCCATTCCTGCTTCCATACTGGTGGATAAGTGGAGCCGGCGGAAGATGATCTCGATCATGGTGGCTTTCTGGAGCCTGGCTACGCTGGCCTGCGCGTTTGCGGACAGCTTCTGGCAACTTTTTATCGCCCGGGCCTTCATCGGCATCGGGGAGGCCGGATATGCTCCTGCGGGCACGGCCATGCTTGCTGCTGCGTATCCGGAAGAGAGCCGCGGCCGTGCCATGGGCATCTGGAACATATCGATCCCCCTGGGCATGGGCCTGGGCATGATAGGCGGCGGCCTTATCGCCCGGCATTTCCACTGGCAGGACGCCTTCGGGCTGGTGGCCTTTCCGGGCTTTCTGCTCGCCATAGTCGCCTGGTATCTTCCCGATTATAAGACCGTGCGAATGGATACTCCGGAGTCGGCCATCCGCTACGGCAAAAACTTCGTGGCCAACTACCGGACACTGTTCCGAATCCCCTCTCTGTCACTTACCTATTTGGGCTTTGCCATGAACGTAAGCTGTACAACTGCCGTTGCCTGGTGGCTCCCCACCTACTTCGAGCGGAGCGGCCTGGTGGAAAAAGGAGCGGGAGGATCACTTGCCACGCCCATACTGGCGCTGGTACTGGTGGGAGCGCCTCTGGGAGGATTCATTACCGACCGCGTCCGCAAAAGATGGCTGAGCGCAAGGCTGTGGATACCAGCGTTGAGTTCGGCCATTGCCGGCCTGCTGCTCCTGGCGTCGTGCCTGAACCTCCATACCCCCTATCAACTGCCGCTTTTGGCATTGTACGGCATCTTCATCACCATGTTTATCGCGCCCGCGGTGTCAGCCACCCAGGACCTGGTCCATCCCGGTCTCCGCGCTTTGTCTTACGCCTTGTGCGTGATCGTCCAGCATATCCTCGGAGACGTGTGGTCGCCCATAGTGGTGGGGGGCCTCTCCGATATGTTCGGACTGCCGGTGGCCATGAACTTTATCGCACTCTATTGCCTCATGGCCGCACTGTTCTTCTATATCGGCTCCAAGTTTTACGTCCGGGACTTGAGCAAGGTGGAAAAAGTCGAGCTCCTGGAAGAGAAACGGACCAGCTAGTATCTTGTCAAGCCTCCACTGACGCATAGTGTGCGAGCGACGTTAGTCGCGAATAAAGGCCGCTCGCACGAAGAAGATATGTCTTGTAAGCGACGAAAAGCGCTTGACAGAGCACTGGCGCAATCTCTCAGTATCGACGTGAATTAATTTAAAAAGTGCCCCGCTTAAGCTTGGCCCCTCTTTAGTCCCTTGATGGCATATGCCTTTATGTTTTGTTATGTTATAAAGAAGCAAGTAACACAGGGAAACCGCTCGCCCGGCAAAGAGAGTTCGGCAATATATTTTTGCGGAGACAATGATGAACGCCGATCCCAAATCCAGAACCTGGCAACAGATACTTGTCGCAGCGGGAGCATTCTGGCTCCTGTTCTGGGTTGTGGATACATTGCTGGATTATGTTTTCTTTAACGAGCTCTACCACAGACCATATCTCGAGCTCCTTATCACCGACGTGCCGCCTCACGAGATTTACATGAGGCTTCTGCTGCTTTTCCTGTTCCTGGTTTTCGGAGTCATTGCCGCTTTCCTTGCCACCCGCTACGAGAGAGCCGGCAAGGAGCTCCGGGACAGGGAGGAGAGACTGCGTATCACCCTGGACTCGATCGGCGACGCAGTGATAGCCACCGACACCGACGGCAGGGTCGTCAGCATAAACCCGGTGGCTGAAAAGCTGACCGGCTGGGAGCACCGGCAAGCGAGCGGCCGGCCCGTAACCGAGGTCTTCAACATCATAAACGGCAAAACCCGCGAGCCGGCTGAAGACCCGGTCAGCAAAGTGCTTGACACCGGTTTAGTGGTGGGCCTTGCCAACCATACGCTCCTTATCGCCAGGGACGGCGCAGAGCGACAGATAGCAGACTCCGGAGCGCCCATCCGGGACGAGAAGGGCAAAGCAAACGGTGTGGTCCTGGTCTTCCGCGACGTGACCGACGAGTACCGGATTAAAGAAGAGCTCGAACAAAGCGAGAAGAAGTACCGCGAGCTATACAACAGCATCAGGGACGCCATACTGGTTGCCGACACCGAAAGAAACATCATCGACTGTAACCCCGCATTCACCGCCCTGTTCGGGTACGAGCCCGAAGAGATACGCGGCAGGAAAACCCAGTACGTGTATGACGACCCGGAAGAGTACCAGAGACTGGGCGAAGAGATCAAACACAACTTTTCCTCCGACAGCTTCTTCTTTACCGTAAACTACACAAAGAAGTCCGGCGAGGTCTTCCCCGGAGAGACCAACGTGTTTTACCTCCGGGACAGTGACGGCAACATCACGGGATTAATCGGTCTTATCCGGGACATAACCGAAAGAAGACAGGCCGAACAAAAGCTCTCCTTTCAGGCAATGCTCTTAAACCAGATAGAGGACATGGTTACAGCTACCGACCTTGCCGGGTACGTGACCTATGTGAACGACGCGGAGTGCCGGGCGTTCGGCAAAAGCGCGGACGAGATCATCGGCCGGCACGTAGAGAGCTTTGGCGAAGACCCGGACAGGGGCGCGACTCAGCGGGAGATCATGGACACCACCTTGTCGCGCGGAGAGTGGCGCGGCGAGGTGGTAAACTTCGCTGCAGACGGCAGGGAGTACGTGCTGGACTGCCGGACCCGGCTTATCTATAACGAAGCGGGCGACAAGATCGGCATGGTGGGCATCAGCACGGACATAACCGACAGGAAGTACATGGAAGAGGCCCTCCAGGAAAACCGGGACATGCTGCAGCGGATTCTTGACGCCACCGGCGACGGCATACTATGCGGCGGTGTCGACGGCTCGGTTATATTCGCCAACCGCAGGTTCGCCGAGATGTGGAAGATACCTGATGAGGTCATGAAAACCAGAGACCGCAAGAAGCTCCAGGAAGCGGTAAAGGACCAGTTGCACGATGCGGAAGGCTTCCTGGAAAGCTTGGAACAGCTCAACCGCTCGCATGAAGAATACCATGACATCGTTCTGTTCAAAGACGGCCGGGTGTTTGAACGTTACAGTTGGCCGGTGATTACGGACAATAAGATTACCGCAAGGGTGTTTTCTTATCGGGATGTAACCCAGCGAGTGCAAGCCGAGGAGGGCCTTGCCCGGCGGCTCGAGCTGGAGAGGATCGTAAGCGAGATATCCTCCGAGTTTGTAGGGCTTCCCGGCGCGGAAACCGACCAGGGTATAAACCGGGCCCTGGCTGATATCGGGACCTTTACCGGCGCTGACCGGGCCTATGTGTTCCTCTTCCGGCAAGGCTGGACCGCGGACAACACCCACGAATGGTGCGCGCCGGGCATCGAGCCCCAGATGGAGAACCTGCAGGGCGTAAACATAAAGGACAGCCTTCCCTGGTTCTTCGAGCACATCTGCACCATGCAGATAGTCCATGTCCCCGATGTTGCCGAACTCCCGGAGGAGGCGGGCAAAGACAAAGAACACTTTCAGTCACAGGACATCCGGTCGGTTGTCGTCGTGCCCCTGGTTAGCGGCGGTGAGTTGATCGGCTTTCTTGGTTTTGATGCCGTCCGGGAGAGGCGCTCCTGGAGCGAGGACGACCAGACCCTTCTGTTGCTGGCGGGCCAGACCTTTACCCACGCCTTTGCCAGAAAGCGGTCGGAAGAGGCCCTTAAAGAAAGCGAAGAGAAGTACCGGCTGATCGCGGAGCACACCGCTGACGTGGTATGGTCTTCGGTCATCCGTGACGGCGAGTTCCAAAACCTCTACGTAAGCCCTGCGGTGGAGATAGTTCGCGGCTACACCCAGGAGGAGCATCTTGCCCAGCCCATGGAGTACATACTGACCCCCGAGTCGCTGGCAAAGGTCAAACAAGAGATAGCCGAAAGATTTCAACTGGTCCGCTCCGGCGAAGATATTCCCGATAGCCTGAAGATGGAGCTGGAGTACAAGAAAAAAGACAACGGGACCTTCATCGCAGAGGTCCACATCAACCTCAGTGTGGACAATAAAGAGAATGTCATCTGGATCACCGGCGTGACCCGCGACATCACCGACAGGAAACGCATGGAAGCCGAGCAACAGCGGGCAGCCAAGCTCGAGTCCCTGGGCATCCTGGCGGGCGGGCTGGCCCATGACTTCAACAATATCCTCCAGGCGCTGTGGGGAAACCTGTCTTTGCTGTCCATGAAAGAAGACCTTGCAGAGGACTCCCGGGAGCTGATCTCCGACGCGGAAAAAGCCTGCCGGCGGGCCGCCGGGCTCACCCGACAGCTTTTGACCTTTGCCCGCGGGGGAGAGCCGGTCACCAAGAGCGCGTCGGTAAAAGACCTCATCGCCGAGTCGGTGAACTTCTACCTCAGGGGGTCCAATGTAATGCCCGTCTTTGATATGCCCCCGGAGCTCTGGCCGGTGGAGATAGACACCGAACAGATATCACAGGTCATCCAGAACCTGGTCATAAACGCCGACCACGCCATGCCCGACGGCGGCAAGCTGGAGATCAGCGCCCGGAACATATCCGCGCCCTATGAAAAGGCCCCGCTGCTTGAAGAGGGAGGATACGTGGGCATATGCTTTACCGACCAGGGCACCGGAATACCCGAAGAATACATCTCCAAGGTTTTCGATCCGTACTTCACCACCAAGCAGAAAGGCAGCGGGCTGGGACTGGCCACGGTCTACTCCATCATCAATAGACACAAGGGACAAATCGAGGTGTCGTCTACTCCGGGCGAAGGCACGAGCTTCACCATATACCTGCCGGCAGCAGAAGTAGAAGAAGAGGAGCCCGAGCCCGGTCCCCCGGAGGAGAAGACTGTGACCGGCAGAAAAATACTGGTCATGGACGACGACGAGATGGTAAGAAGGCTCTTTACAAGGCTTCTCGAAGCCGGGGGACACGAGGTCCATACCGCACGAGAGGGAAGCTGGGCCCTGGAAATCTATGAAAAAGAAAGAGAGGCCGGAAGGCCCTTTGACCTGGTGTTCCTCGATCTTACCGTGCCTGGCGGAATGGGCGGCAAGGAAACCATGAAAAGACTACTGGAAAAAGAGCCCCGAGTGAAAGCCGTGGTCGCCAGCGGCTACTCCAACGACCCGGTCATCGCCCGCTACTCCGAGTACGGGTTTGCAGCAGCCATTAAAAAACCCTTTAACCCCGACGAGCTTGCCCGGGTCCTCGAACAAGTCTTTGTAAACCAGGCATAGCATCCCCATACATGCTTGCGCAGCGCTCAGTGCGACGGCAAACCAAATTTGAAAGATATTATCATGATGTGTGCGAGCGAGTTCACTCGCGAGTAACGCCGCTCGCACAATATATTTATTTCCCAGCCTTGCAAACGGCGGGAGCCGCAATTATTGATCTGGCAATCACGGTTCTTTCAATCCCCTCCCCTATCTGTTATCCTGGAAATCGGTTCCAGGAGAACGGTTAATTACTACAGGAGCGGAGGAGTTCACAGCATGGACATTCCGGAGCGGGAAGCTCGGCTGGCGGTTTTTATAGACTTTGAGAACCTGGCGCTCGGTTTCAAAGGCTCGAAGGAGAAGTTCGACATTGCCCGGGTGCTGGCCCGGCTGGTTGAAAAGGGCAAGATCATCGTAAAGCGGGCATACGCTGACTGGGCCCGCTACACCGAGGATAAACGCCATTTTCACGAAGCGGCCATCGAGCTTATCGAGATTCCCAAGCGGGAGATGTCGGGCAAGAACTCCGCGGACATCCGGCTGGTGGTGGACGCCATGGACCTGGCCAGCGCCAAGGCCCATATCGACACCTTTGTGATAGTCTCCGGAGACTCCGACTTTTCGCCACTGGTCAGCAAGCTGAAAGAAAACGGAAAGTACCTGATCGGCCTGGGAATGAGAGGGTCAACCTCGGACCTTTTGCGCGACAACTGCGACGAGTTCATCTACTACGAGGACCTCCGACCGGTGACAACCGAGGCTGCGCTGTCCAAGCTGCCCGATAAAAAAAGAAGCGCGTTTCAACTGCTCATCGACTCGGTGTCAGCTCTCATGCGGGAGAACAAGCCCACCATCTACGCCTCCATGGTAAAGGACACCATGAAAAGAAAGGACCCATCATTCGACGAGAGCTACTACGGCTACCGCATGTTCACCGAGCTTTTGGAGGACGCCGAGAACCAGGGGCTTTTAATGCTCTATAGGGACGGCCGTTCCGGTACTTACGTGGTGTCCGGTCTCGGCGAGACCAAGGGAAAGAAGACTACAAGCAAAAAGACCGCAGCCAAGAAAACGAGCTGAGGCCGTTTTCGACATAAGTTGCAGCTAAGAAGTAATGACGAAAACTGTACGAGCGGCGGAACTCGCGACTGAAGTCGCTCGCACGTCATATTTTTTTATCTTGCCCGCCATATTGTTTTATGATGCGATTGAAGATCAGGGCAAAGAAGGTCTCAGAAAATGATGTACTGCCGGAGCGATTTGATTTGTGTTGGTTGACAAGCTCGAGGATTACAATTAAATTCTTCAGGTCAGCGGATGATGGTGCTAAATCAGGGTAAATGGAAACCTTAAAGTAAGGAGGATGAGATGAAAAGGTTCTTTAAATCCCGGATCGCGGCAATAGTTCTGACGGTGGCCGTGTCGGTCGCGGCAGTGCAGTGCGGTTACATTCTTCATCCCGAGCGGGAGGGCCAGAAGGGCGGCGACATTGACGTTCCCATCCTGATCATGGACTGCGCCTGGCTGATAGTGGGCATTATTCCCGGGGTGATCGCTCTGGGAGTGGACTTCTACACCGGCTGCATCTACAAACCGGGGACCACGACAAAAGCCGAGCCCGGCGATTCGCTTGGCCTCAGGCTGCAAGGAGACGCGCCTTTGCCCGCAGAGGTTTCGGTGACCATTACAAGCTCTTCCCGCGACTATGAAACCACTCTCTTTACAAGAAGCATTGACAAGGGATATTCCAGCAAAGCCCCCTATATCTTCAAGCTGCCCGAGAACCTGGAGAAAGGTCAATACGAGCTCAGTATCAACGTAAACGGGATGACGAACGCGGCCTGGCCGCTCCAGGTAAATTAATCGTATTACTCACATGTAACCGGGCGGCAGGGCCATATTCGGCCTTGCCGCTCGATTATTTTTCATAGCGGGCAAAGATGATAGACCTGCATATCCATACCATTGCCAGCGACGGGCAGCATACCGCGGCCGAGGTCGTGGCCATGGCCCGGGACATCGGCCTGGAAGCCATCGCAATAGCGGACCATAACTCGGTGGAGAGCGTGGGGGAGGGCAGACGCGAGGCAAAAGAAGCGGGCATCGAGTTTGCCGAGGCCACCGAGCTCGACACCGTGTTCCATGACATGGACCTGCACCTTCTCGGTTACTTTATCGAAGTCGGCTCCGCGACCTGCCGTGACTACATGAAAGAGATTCACGAAGCCAAGCTGGGACAGACCCGGGAGAGGGTGAGAAAGCTGCAAGAGCTGGGGTTCAAGATAGATTTCCAAAGCCTGCTCCGGCTCTCCGGGGGAAGGCTTCCCTACGGCGTCGAGTACATGCGGGCTTTGCAGGAGAACGAAGATAATTTGCAAGACCCGAGAGTTCAGGAGTATATCAGCGGCTCGCGTGCAGGATCGCCGTTTCTTAACTTCTACCTCGACTGGCTCAAAAGCGGCAGGCCCGCTTTCGTGCCCCTGGAAGCACAGCCCACGGAAAAGGCCATCCAAAAGATCAAACAGATGAACGGAGTGCCCGTGCTGGCCCATCCCTCGGACACGCCCTTCCAGTACGCCCACGAACTGGTCGATGCCGGTCTCCAGGGAATCGAGGTCTACTCGTCCTACCACGACGACGAGATGACTGAAAGCTGGCTGAAGCTTGCACAAGACCGGAACGTGCTCATAACCGCGGGAAGCGACTTCCACGGCAAGGACAGAAAGCCCGACGTAAAACTGGCAGGCATTCCCAGAGGCGACTACGTTTTTTTCCGGAGATTGAAAGAGGCCGCGGGCAGGTAGCGGGTCTTTAGTATTTCTTGAAATCAATCATAGTGTTTTATTCAGGGGTTTCTTTGGTCTCGAGTCCCCCGAACCGAGCGTGACAAAAAGCCGGCTCCTATCTTCTCCTGGTCATCGCCGCCAGCACCCGGACTCCGCGGCCTATCTCCTCGACTACGGGCACGCCGCGTTTTTCGAGTTCTGCCTGTATCTTCTTCGAGGCTTCGGCGTGGCCCATGATCCAGACTACCACGGACTTACCCGTGGAACGGAGCCTTTCGCAGAGCTTGTCGAAATCGAATACAGGATAATCCACCGGCGGGGCGAACAGGTGGATATAGACTGCGTCCACTGCGGGGTCTTTCATGACCGCGTCGAGGCTCTCTTTCACGGTTTTTTGCGGGCCGTTCTTTTCGATGGCGGGGTAGAGGTCCACCGGGTTTGCGGGGTCCATCCATTCCGGGAACACACTCTTGAGGCGGGCCATGGTATTGGTTGAAAGTTCGGCCAACTCCATGCCGTGGTCATGGAGGTCATCAGAAGTTACCACACCCGCTCCGCCGGAGAAGGACAGCACCGCGACTCTTACCCGGGGTTTGGGCTTGGCGGCTCCCATGTCCAGGCACCTGGCGAGGTCCATAAGCTCGGTCATGCCAAAGGCCCGGACCACGCCCGCCTGCCGGAAGGCCGCGTCCAGCACCGCGTCGTCCTGTGCAAGAGCCGCGGTGTGCGAGCCTGCCGCGCCTTGCCCCTGGCCGGTGCGACCGCCCTTCAATACAACCACGGGCTTGTCCGTTTCTTTACAAAGCTCGAAGAACCGACGGCCTCTCTTGATCGACTCGAGGTATAGACCTATAACGCCCGTGTCAGGGTCGTTGACCAGGTACTCGAGAACGTCGACCTCGTCCACGTCCGCCTTGTTGCCGATGGACGCTATCTTGGAAAGACCGAACGGTGTGCGGGAGAGGATGTGGAGCAGGAACCCCGCAGAGAGCATCCCGCTCTGGACCACCAGGGACACCCGGCCGGGTATGAATTTGCCTTGCCACATCCGGGTCATGAGGAACGACAACACACTGGTCTGGTGGACATTGATGGCCCCCATGCAGTTGGGTCCCCAAAGGCGCATGCCAAACTTCCGGGCGGTCACCGCGCAGCGCTCCTGGAGGACTTCTCCATCAAAGCCGGTCTCTGAAAAACCGCCGGACTCGATGATGACGCGCTTGATGCCCCGGGCGGCGCAGTCCTCCATCGCCTGGGGAACCTGGCTTGCGGAAATGAAAATGACGGCCACGTCCGCTGCTTCGGGGATATCCAGGACGCTCTTATAGCACTGCTTTCCCTCGATCTCCTCGACACGGGGGTTCACCGGATAGAAGCGCTCGCCGAACGACAAATCCATGTTTTTAAAAAGCTGATGGCCGGGACGGTAGCGGTTTGCAGAAGCCCCGATCAACACCGCGCTTTCGGGCTCGAAAAATAACTTCATGGCTTACTGTTCCTTTTGAAAACTTCCTCTGCTTCTATTTTACATCTGCTCATTGCCTTCTGTCTACTCGTCAAAGAAAAGCTTCCTCTAAAAACCTGACTTTCATAATTTTTGATGATGTGTCCCTTGATGCTCTTGCATTCACTATTGATTCTGCTATATATTCTCTTGAGCCTCTTGCAAAATGTCCGAACACTTGGTGGCAGCGACCTCCAGGTCGCGATTGCCGGCCAGGAATCTAGGGCTGGAGCCATCCCCCACACCAAAGAATAAAACCTTTTTGCAAGAGCCTCGCACGAAGAAAATCTGTCTTGTAAGCGACGAAAAACGCTTGACAGGGCAGTAGTTCCCACTCAGAGAAATTTGCGCGATTTTCCTTTTTCCTGCCTGTGTCGGCAAGGCAGACAGTCCGGATATCGAGATGGAGAAAACCAAAAGGGAGATGAACTCCTTCTTCCCTGCCCGTGTTGCAAGCTGCGCAGCAGGCGGGGCCGAGCGCTCCGCAACCGGCTTGCCTGCTCGGCACTTATCGTCTGGCACGGCTACTGGGTTGTGCGAGGCAAGTGAGGAACAACCGGACTTGACGCCTTC
This sequence comes from uncultured bacterium, assembly GCA_964420375.1. Lineage (GTDB taxonomy): Bacteria > RBG-13-61-14 > RBG-13-61-14 > RBG-13-61-14 > DATKZS01 > CAYQTK01. The sequence goes on along the minus strand of CAYQTK010000034.1, from coordinate 1,613 downwards.
ACATCCTGCATCCTTCCTCGAAGCGCTTGTAGCCAATTATCCTGGCCAGGTTGAAGGCCAGGATTTCGAGCGCGCCTTTTCTAGGCCGGGAATTCCTCTTCAGTATGGAACGCAGGCTGTACATTGACTTGTATGTTTTCAGGTATCCCTCCAGGAGGTCTTCGGCCGACATCCCGCCCGGCCGATGGACCACATGGTTGCAGTCGTACTTTCCCCAGTCATGGTGGAGTATCCTTTTCTGCTCTTCCATGTCCCTGTAGAGCTGTGTGAACGGGAGTGGCGTGTAGATGTAGAAGTTGGCCGCGGCCATCCTGCACTGCTCGCAGAAGTTCACCGTGTTCTCAAAAACCGACTCATCATCATCGTCAAACCCCAGAATAAAAGACCCGAAGACTCTTATGCCCGCCTTTTGAATCCTGGCGATCGAGGAGTGGTACTTCTCCACCACGTTCACCTTGCTCTTTCCAACCTTTGCCAGGTTCTCGGGTTTTATGCTCTCGATTCCAATGAAGAGCCACTTGCAGCCGCTGCGGGCGGCCAGATCGAGCAGCTCCGGGTCCTCGCCGATCCTTATGTCCGACTGGCTCGACCACCTGCGCTTCAGAGGGATCAACGCCTCGAACAGCTTCTTCGCCCGCTTGTGCGAGCCCGCGATGTTGTCGTCCACAAAGACAACCTCGCCCGGAGGCATGGCCTTTATCTCGTCCACCACCTCCTCCACCGGCCGGAAGCGGAACCGGCGGCCCCAGAAAAGGCTCACCGCGCAGTAGGAGCAAGCGTGAGGGCACCCGCGGGCCGTCTCCAACACGTTGGGCAGTCCGTACGCGCTCCTTCTCATGAGGTCCAGCCGGGGTCTTGGCAGGCCGACAAGGTCGTGCGGCTTGTCCGACTGGTAACGCTCTTTCATCCTGCCGGCCAGGAAGTCATCGAGCAACTCGTCCCAGGCGCCTTCCCCTTCTCCGATCACCACCGCGTCCGCGTGCTCGAGGGCCTCTTCAGGGAAGAAGCTTACGTGGAACCCGCCCACAACCGCCGGGACCTTCATCTCCCGGTAAGCGTCCGCGATCTGGTAGGCCCGGGGAGCGGTCTGGGTGATGACCGAAATGCCCACCAGGTCGGGCCGGAAGTTAAAGTCAATGTCGTCAACCGCCTCGTCAATGATCCTCACGTTGAACTCCGGCCCGGCCCTGGCCGCGAGGATGGGGAGGTTGAGCTTGGGTATGGATGACTTGCGCCTCCGGCGCGAGCCCAGCCGGTCCTTGTCCTGTGCGGGTTGAAGCAGTAATAGTTCCGGTTTCTTCATTGTCGCGAACCTTTCCAAGCTGAATGACGATTACCTGGTAAAAATTGGAAGAACTTAAGGCGTGCGACCCGGCCGCCGAGGCTGGTGGTGTTTGCTGATGCGGGGCCGGGAACGGTTACGGCACTTCCTTTTGCACCGCCTGTCTGTGGTGTCTGCGCTCCTGTCTGCGTGCGGAACGCCCGGGCAGGCGTAACGCACAAGCAGGCAAGAATCCGGAAGTCGATCAACGCATTTGTATTCATAAGTTGTCCTAACTAGTTCCCGTTGCGAAACGGAGGTTTAATTTACTTTTGCGGCGCTGTTTTGGAGT
>CAYQTK010000033.1:0-30485 GCA_964420375.1 uncultured bacterium | reverse complement strand
GCACAGGCAGGCGTGTCCGGCACAGGCAGGCGCACTCCTAAAACGGAGTTTCGCAACAGGAACACACTAAAGGAGGCACGAGAAGATGGAACGCAGGAATTTCTTTGCAGGCCTGACGGCCTTGAGCGCGGGAGCTGTTGCTTTGCTCCGCAGTTCAAGGACTATAGCTGAAAATTTGCCGTCCCGCCCGAACGGAAACAACGATGCCGGCGAAGGCGTCATGGACCTGCCGGGCTTTTCAAAGGACCGGCCGTATCCATTGGACAAGGCCCTTTTAAACCGGCGCTCGGAGCGTTCCTACAAGGAAGACGCCAGGCTTACCAAAGAACAGCTTTCCAGGATTTTCTGGGCGGCTGACGGAGTGAACCGGGAGAACGGGCATCGGACCGCCCCCTCCGCGCTGGCCCGCTACCCGGTGGACGTCTACGGTGCTCTTCCCGAAGGCCTTTACAAGTACGACACCAGGAGGCACCGCCTGGAGCAGGTGTTGTCGCAGGACATCCGCGACAAGATACCCCGGCAGCCCGGCTTCAGGAGGGCCTCCATGAATCTTATTTACGTCATCAACAAGGGTTTGATAGAGCGCGGAGAGACGGCCTGGGCGGACATCGAGGTCGGCTGCATGGTCCAGAACGTGTACCTGGAATGCGCCGCTCTGGGTCTCGGCTCTTGCGTTTACGCCCTGGTACGTTACGACAACGTAAAAAAGCTCCTGGGACTGAAATCGAACCAGGTCCTGCGGATAGCGCAGGCGGTGGGAGAGCTCCGGGACTGATTCACCGGAATCGTGACACCTAATTACTTTTGTTGATGACCCGGCTGATATCTTCGACCACGCCGGGGGGCAGTGGTGAGGACGACTTCACGGAGGCGGGTTTTTTCGGCTTCTTTTGGGGAGCGGAAGGTTTTTTCTCTTTTGGCTTGTCTCTTTTTGGGGACGTGCTTTTGGTTGCTGTTGCTGATCCCGGACTTGAAGGCTCTTCCTGCCGGCTTGATGGAGACGCGCCGTCAAGCTCTTTTTTTCCGTCCGAGTACAGGAATGCCTTGAGATGTTCTTCTCCAAAGCTGTCGGAGGAAATCTTCTTGTCGGCTTCTTCCGCTTCTTTTGCCAGAAGCTCGGATATCTCATCCGCTTCCTTTTGAAGCCTTTTCTCTTCCTCTTTGTCCGGACCGCGGCTGCGCTTTCTGCGGTCCGGCCTGGTGCCCTTAAGTAGATAGGTGCCGCGGGTGTAGTATACGTCGTCGGGCCTTTTAAACCAGGTGTGAGGCTCATCCGCAAAAGCTTTTTTGGCGAATCTGACCCACATGGGAAGGGCGGCTTTTCCTCCGCAGTACCCGTAGCGCATGGGCGAGTAATCGTCTTTTCCCACCCAGGTTCCGACTACCATGCGGGGGGTATACCCTATGTACCAGGCATCCCGGTAATCGCTGGTGGTCCCTGTCTTGCCCGCGGACCGGCAGCCGATGTAGCGGGCCCTCTTGGCTGTGCCGTGCCTGACAACTTTTCTTAACAGGTAATTCATGATGTATGCTTCACCCTCCGGCAGTACCCTTTCCGGAGGGTCGACATGGCGATAGACAATGTCCCCGTGCCTGTCCTCTATCCGCCTTATGAACACCGGGTCTTGGGCGAAGCCTTCCGAGGCGAAAACAGCGTAGGCGTTGGTGAGCTCGAGGAGGGGAAGACCGTATGCTCCCAGCGAGATGCTCAAGCTCGGGGGAAACTCCTGCTTGATGCCCAGCTCATGTGCCCGCTCGACGATCGCCTCCAGTCCCACCTTATGGGCCAGTCTGACGGTTACCACGTTCCTCGAGTGGACCAGCGCTTCTTCGAGCGTGGTTTCCCCGTAATATCTTCTGCTGTAGTTCTTGGGCCTCCACCGGTAGCCGTTGTGGTTCAGTGTAAAGGGCCGGTCATAGATGATGGTAGTGGGGTTGTACTTCCGGGTGGAAAAGCCAGCGGAGTACACAATGGGCTTCATTGCCGAGCCGGGCGGTCTGCGGCTTTGGGTGGCCCGGTTAAACTGGCTTCGGCTGTAGTCATACCCTCCCACCAGTGCCAGTACGTCCCGATTGACCGGATCAATGGCCACCAGCGCCCCTTCGAGGCGCGGGTCCTGCACAAGCTCGACCTCGAGCTTGTCCCCCCGGTCACGCCGAACCCTGCACTTGACCGCTCCTCCTGTGGGCTCCGAACCCGACCGGCGCCAGGGGGTGTGCCTTCTCGAGACCTCGGCCGGTCGGCTGCCTACCTTCAGCTTTATCATTCTTCTCGTGCTGCCGGTGATCAGTCCCCGGACCTCGGTGCCCTCGGGAACCGTTCCATGGCCGTGCTTCTCGTCAATCTTCCTTAAAAAACTTTGCTTGTCGGAAGGCGCCAGTCTCTCTACCCGAACATGCCTGCCCCGCATCCTTCGGTCAAGGTCCGCAAGCCAGGTCTTTACCGCGTGCTCAGCCTCCTTTTGGGTCACCGGATCAAGGCTGGTGTAAACCTTGTAACCCCCCTTGTTGTATGCCTCTTCTCCAAGTATCTCGACAAGCCGGGAACGAACGGAGTCGACGAAGTAGGGGGCAGGCTTTTCTTTATCCGCTTTTTTCTTCTTTACAATGCCGTCGAAATCCCGGAGGGCTTTTCCGGAGTCCTTCGAGCTTATGAAGCCCTGCCTGACCATCTGCTCCAGGACCCAGGCCATCCTCCTTTCGGCAGAGTCGGGATTATAAAAAGGACACAAGCGGCTGGGCGCCTGGATCAGTCCCGCCAGCATGGCCGCCTGCGCAATGGTGAGCTCGTTTGCGGACACGCCGAAGTAAGTGCGGGAGGCTTCCTCCAGTCCCCAGGCGCCGGAGCCGAAGTAGACCATGTTAAGGTAGATTTCCAGTATCCGGTCTTTTTCCATCCGCTGCTCGAGTTCGCGGGCCATGACCGCCTCTTTTAACTTGCGGTAAAAGGACTGTTCCGGAGTTAGGTAGTAGTTCCTTACCACCTGCTGGGTTATGGTGGAGCCGCCTTGCCGAACCTCGCCGCGAACGATGTTCACCAGTGCGGCCCGGAAGATGCTCTCGTAATCCAGCCCGCGGTGATTGTAGAAGTCTGCGTCCTCTGCCGCCAGGAAAGCGTTCTTAATGTGAGGCGGGATAGTGCTTAAAGAAAGCTGCCGGCGGCGTTCTTGCCAATAGGTGAAAAGCTGCTCCCCGTTACGGTCGTATATTTTGGTCACCAGGGGAGCTTCGTACTCAAATATGGAATCCAGGGAAGGGGTCTCCCGCTGTATCAGCACGTATGCCAGGCACACCTCTTCCAGTATTAACACCAGAAACAGAATCCCGGCCACCCATAGAAGGAGGCGCCGATTGCGGACCCCCCTGCCCGCAGCAAAACTTCGCGGCGTCTTTGCGCACATATGTTGATAACCCTTGCCTAAGGAATAAAGACCGATGCGACCTTTTCGGTCCTTAAAACAGCTCAGAGCCCATGCTCTAAAAGTTCGGCCAGTGTATTTCAAAATCGAATTAATTGCAAGAAGAAGCATGATTGCGCACTCTAATTGACAAAGCCTTTTTGAATGGATAGGATGGATATGAAGTATTTCCATGGGGGGACAGAGTTTCACTCGATTTATATCCTTTTAGTAAAGCTCGGCTCTAACATGATCGCTGTTTGCCCGTTTTTTCCATTGTCCGGCATGTTCCCCTTTGTTTAAGACATATCCTGGGACCGACTCTTTGAAGTTTGATGGATACTGCTTTTCACAACCTTAGTTCTTTTCCGGGCGTTCCTTGCCGTTCTCTGCTTTTTTGGCCGCCTGCCGTCAAAGATAAGGGACGTTTCCCTGAGCTAGTGCTTTGTCACTCGAAAAGAGGTGAACAGGGCCGACGAAAATCGCGGTATCAGCCGCTCGCACGATTCTCTTCTATTCCCCGAGAAGCGTTTGACAGAGCACTGGAGTGTTGTATCGTTCGAGGTAAACAATAGAAGTCGACGGGTTGTCTCTGCCGTGGGCGGGGCACATCGGCTTGGAAAAGTAAAGGAGGTCTATGAGGAATGAAAAGAGAGATCAAGAAAGCTGGGGTACTTGGTGCAGGGGTCATGGGTATCGGCATAGCCGGCCACCTGGCGAGCGCCGGCTTGGATGTGGTGCTCCTGGACATCGTCCCGCCGGAGCTTTCGGAGGACGACAAGAAGAAGGGGCTTACCGAGGAGTCGCCTGCTTTCCGGAACCGGCTGGCCACGTCCGCAATCCAGAAGGCGCAAAAGCAGGGCAACCAGTCGCCTTTCATGTGCAAGGAGGACGCGGAAAAGCTGACTCCCGGCAACTTTGATGACCACGCCCACCTTTTAAAGGACTGCGACTGGATCATCGAGGTGGTGGTCGAAGACCTTAAGATCAAGCAAAAGGTCATGAAGATGGTGGAGAAGAACTGGAACAAGGAAGCCATCATAAGCACCAACACCTCGGGTCTTCCCTTAAAGGAGATCGCCGAGAAACTGAAACCGGAGATGAAGAACAAGTTCCTGGGCACCCACTTTTTCAACCCCGTCCGGTTCATGCACCTTCTGGAGATCATCCCCATGAAGGAGACCAAAAAGGACGTGGTCAAGTTCATGGCCGACTACTGCGAGAAGGTGCTCGGCAAGGGCATAGTCTTCGGCAAGGACACCCCCAACTTCGTGGCCAACCGCATCGGTGTGGCCGGCATGATCGGGACCATCAACCTGATGGACGAGCTGGGGATTACCGTGGACGAGGCCGACCGGATTTTCGGCAAGCCCATGGCAAGGCCCAAGTCGGCCATATTCCGCACCGCGGACATGGTGGGACTGGACACCCTGGTGCACATCGCCCACAACACCGCGGGACGCGTCAAGCAGAAGGAGGCCGAGAGGTACTTCTCCCTGCCCGACTACATCGAGAAGATGGTGGACAAAGGCATGCTGGGCAACAAGTCCGGCGGCGGCTTCTATAAGAAGCTCGAGAAAAAGCATTACCAGATCATCGACCCCCAGACCGTCGACTACAAGGAGCAGGACGGAGAAAAGTTCGAGCAGATCGGTATGATCCAGTTTATAGGCGACCCCGGCGAGCGCATCAAGGCGACCATCAACCTGGAAGGAAGGGCGGGCGAGTTCGCCAAGCGCGCCACCTATGAGCAGCTTATCTACTCCGCGGAAAGGATACCCGAGATAGCAAACAATATCGTCGAGATAGACAACGGCATGAAGTGGGGGTTCAACTTCGAGCTCGGGCCCTTCGAGACCTGGGACGCCATCGGCCTTAAGTCCAGCGTCAAGGACATGGAGGCCATGGGCTACAAGGTCCCCAAAAAGATCTACGAGATGCTGGAGAACAAGGCCAACTCCTTCTACAAGATGAAAAAGGGAGTGTGCCACTACTACGACTTCAAGAAAAAGGACTACGCGCCCCTGGAGGAGAAGCCGGAGTCGATTATTATCGCGGACGTGAAAAAGGACAAGAAGAAAATCATCGAGGAGCGCAACACCGTAAGCCTTATCGACATCGGCGACGGCGTTTACCTGGTCGAGTTCCACAGCCCCATGAACTCCCTTGACAACGACATGTGGCAGGTCATGCGCAAGGCGGTGGACACGGCCTATGACAAGGGTGTGGGCGTGGTCATCGGCAACCAGGTGCCCGACATCCCCGGGGCCTTTTCTGCAGGGGCCAACATCGGCGTGATCCTGCAAGGGGCCCGCGAGAAGCAGTGGGACATGATAAAGGAAGCGGTCTGGTATTTCCAGGAGACCAACCAGTACATAAGGTATGCTCCCGTGCCGGTGGTCACCGCTCCCTACGGGATGACCCTGGGCGGCGGCGCAGAGGTCTGCATGGGCTCGGACAAGATGGTCTGCCACCACGACCTGTTCATGGGCATGGTCGAGCCGGGAGTGGGTCTCATCCCCGGCGGAGGCGGATGCATGAACCTGTTGAGGCAGTATCAGAACTACGTTCCCAGAAACGCCGAGATGAACAACCTCCAGCCCTTTACCGCGGCGCTGATCCAGATGATCGGCACCGCCAAGGTCTCCGACTCCGCGGCACACGCCCGCGAGCTCGGGTTCCTCCGGCCGTGGGACCGGATCGTGTTCAACAAGCGGCACCTGATCGGCGAGGCCAAGAAAGAGGTCCTGGCCATGGACTACCTGGGATACACCCCTCCCCGCAAGGAGAAAATCCAGGCCATGGGAGACCAGCTTCGGGGAGTGGCCAACGCCTTCCTCCAGGACATGGTGCTCGGCGGCTGGGCCTCCGAGCACGACGCGCTTATCATCAAGAAACTGGCGCACGTTCTGGGAGGTGGCTTTGTCCCCGAGAACAGTTGGGTCCCCGAGGACTACTTCCTCGAGCTCGAACGGGAGGCCTTTGTCGAGCTCTGCGCGGAAGAGAAGACCCAGGAAAGACTCGACCACATGCTCAAGACCGGCCGGCCTCTCCGCAACTGATCGGACGCACCGGTATCAAAAAGGATTAAACTTTGTCAATCAAAAGGAGGATATAAAATGCGTGAAGCTGTAATAGTCGCATCAGTCCGGACCCCCGGCGCCCGCGCCCGGAGAGGGTCGCTTGTAAACACCCGCGCCGACGTTATCGGCATGACCGCCATGGAGGGCTGCATGGGCAGGGTCCCCCAGGTAACCAAGGACATGGTGGACGATTTTATTGTCGGCTGCTCGTTCCCCGAGGCCGAGCAGGGGCTCAACATCGGCAGGGTACTGGCCCAGCTTGCCGGCTTTCCCGACGCAGTGCCCGGCATGGTCGTCAACAGGTTCTGCTCCTCCGGTCTCCAGGCTATTGCGCTGGCCGCCCAGAACATCATGGTGGGCTGGAACGACATCGTGCTCGCCGGCGGAGTCGAGTCCATGACCCGCGTGCCTATGGGAGGATTCATCAACCGGCCTCATCCGGACTGGACGGACGAGTACCCGGACGTGTACATGTCCATGGGAAGCACCGCGGAGAACGTGGCCAACCGCTACAACATCTCCCGCGAAGAACAGGACGAGTTCGCGGTGCGCTCCAACAATCTGGCGGCAGAGGCCCAGGAAAAGGGATACTTTGACGACGAGATCGTTCCCATCACCGAGGCCGTAAAGTACCGGGTCGACGAGAACGGCAAGCGCGTAAAGGAGTTCTTTACCTTTGACGCCGACGACGGCGTGCGCCGAGGGACCACGGTCGAGGGCCTCGGAAAACTCCGGCCCGCCTTCTGGAAGAACGGCACGGTGACCGCGGGCAACTCCAGCCAGATGACCGACGGCGGCGCAGCCACCCTGCTCATGAGCAGGGAAAAGGCCGAGGAGCTGGGCATCAAGCCCATTGCCAGGTTCCTGAACTACCAGGTAGTGGGAGTGCGCCCCGACGAGATGGGAGTAGGGCCCCGCTACGCCATACCCAAGCTGCTGCACAAGAGCGGACTCGAGACCAAGGATATCGACTACTTCGAGATAAACGAAGCCTTTGCCTCCCAGTGCCTGTACTCGCTCAAGGAGAACGAGCTGGACAAGAGGCTGGACGACGTGAACATCTGCGGGGGCGCCATTGCCCTGGGCCATCCGTTGGGATGCACCGGCGCCAAGCTCACCGCCACCTGCATCCACCAGATGAGAAGAAGAGGCAACAAGAGGGGAATAGTATCCATGTGCATCGGAGGAGGAATGGGAGCGGCAGGACTGATCGAGCTGGAAGAGTAATCAAGCAGAGCTTCGAACATCCGGGGCGGTCCTGCCGGGCTGCCCTGGATTTTTATGTCATGGCAGACATTGAAGGGGATGTAACCGCTTGGCAGTGATGCCTTGTTTATGTAAAGTGCGAGTGACCCGCGTCGCGACTTCCATCGCTCGCACAAAAGACTGCTTTTTGTAAACGTCAAAAACAATTGTGAGAAAACATTGGTTCGGGGGATGCATTGACCGGTCATGGACTATGCCAAAGCCATAAAGTATCTGGAGTGGTTCACCAACTACGAGCGCGCGCTTCGCTATCCTTATGACGGCTGGGCCATGAACCTCGAGCGGGTCTCCGCGGTGCTTGCCGAGTTGGACTCGCCCGAGAAGTCCCTGCCCATAGTTCATATCGCGGGCAGCAAGGGCAAGGGTTCCACCGCTGCCATGATCGAGAGCATGGCCCGCAAGGCGGGATACAACACGGGTTTGTTCACCTCGCCGCACCTGGAAAGCTTCCGGGAGAGAATAAAGGTCAACGGCGAATGGGTTGATGAAGACGCGGTGGCCAGGTGGGTGGAAAGAATGGAGCCCGCGGTGGACAGGGTCCACCAGTCACCGGGCCTGGGGTTTTTGACCTACTTCGAGATACTGACCGCGCTCGCTTTTGCCGTGTTCGCTGATGCCAGGGCCGACCTCGCCGTTGTCGAGGCCGGCCTGGGAGGGCGCTACGATGCAACCAATGTGTGCCTGCCCCTCGTCTCCGTGCTCACGCCGATAAGCATGGACCATACCGATATCCTCGGCGACACCTTGACAAAGATAGCCACTGAGAAGTCCATGATTATAAAGGCGGGGGTTCCCGCAGTAATAGCTCCGCAGCCGCAAGAGGCACTCGAGGTCTTCCAGGCCCGTTGTAACAATGTCAGCGCTCCTTGTTATATGGTGGACAAATCATATGAGTGGAAGGTTACGGACCAGCAGCTCTCCGGCCAGACATTGAACCTTGCGGGCACGAGGGACCTGCCGGGCCTCGAACTTCCTTTGCCGGGCGAACACCAGGCCATGAACGCGGCCGTGGCCGTGGCCGTCCTCGATCTGTTGGAAAGGCGGGACCAGATGACTTTTCCAGAGTCCGCCATAAGAGAAGGGCTTTCGGCTTTGCAGTGGCCGGCCCGCTTCCAGAGGGTGTCCGAGAGACCGGACCTCATTCTGGACGGTGCGCATAACGTGTCCTCCGCGGGATTCTTGCGCGACACGCTTTTAAAAACATGCGGCAACAGGAAGGTCATCGCGGTCTTCGGCCTGGGTGCGGACAAGGACGTGCGCGGCTTCTCGAGCGAGCTCGCGCCCGCGATTCATACTGCAATACTGACCCGGTCCAAGACCCAGAAGGCCACGGATACCGAGCTTTTCAAACAAGCGCTCCGCAAAATTCCCGGCCCGGTGCGGGAGACGCGGTCAGTGACCGAGGCCATGGATCTCGCTTACGAGATGGCTTCTTCTGACGACGTGATCGTGGTTACCGGGTCCTTTTACGTTATCTCCGACATGCTGGAATGGAGACACCGGAAACAAGGCTGACATAATGATGCAAATCCCGGCTTAAAGTTGCCGATGAGTTCTGATATAATTGTTACCCTGCCGGGATAACACCGGCCGAGCGTAGTCCCGTTTTCTTCATTTCGGGTTTCAAGGAGGTTGGATTGCATCACTTCGAGTACAAACTCGGCGAGCTTCATTGCGAGGACGTGCCGCTTACACGGATAGCACAGGAGTACGGTACGCCGTGCTACGTATACTCGCGGGCCACCCTGGAGCGTCACTTCCGGGCTTTTGACGAACCGTTTTCCGAGATCGATCACCTCACGTGCTACTCTGTAAAGGCCTCGTCCAATATCGCCATCCTCAACCTTTTCTCCCGGATGGGCGGAGGGTTTGACATTGTCAGCGGCGGAGAACTGCACCGTGTTCGAGAGGCGGGGGGCGATCCTTCAAAAGTGGTTTTTTCCGGGGTGGGAAAAACGGAGGGGGAGATACGCGATGCCTTGGACGCTGATGTTCTCATGTTCAACATCGAGAGCGAGGCCGAGCTTTTCCGGATCGAAAAGGTCTGTCGCTCTGCCGACAAAATCGCCCGTATAGCTTTCCGGGTGAACCCCGCAGTTGATCCCCAGACCCATCCTTACATCTCCACCGGCATGAAGGAGGCCAAGTTCGGAATTGACACCCGGAAGGCGATACAGCTTTACCGACTTTCCAACAAGATGGAGTACGTGGACCCGGTGGGAGTCGACTGTCACATCGGGTCGCAGATTTCCCGGACCTCTCCTTTTGTAGAGGCCCTGCTGCGTCTCATGGAACTGGTCCAGGCCCTTCGCCAGGAAGGGATTGATATAAAGCACCTCGACCTGGGCGGGGGACTAGGCATTACCTACTCGGACGAAAAGCCGCCCCTGCCCAAGGAGTACGCCGACGAGATACTGGCCATGGCCAAGAGCCTGGATGTGACCTTGATCCTCGAACCCGGCCGGGTTATCGTCGGCAACGCGGGAATATTACTCTCCAGGGTGTTGTACGTGAAAGAAACCGGGGAGAAAAAGTTCGTTATTGTGGACGCGGCATTGAACGACTGCATCCGGCCGGCTCTTTACGGTGCATATCACGAGATCAAGCCGGTGGCATGGCCGGGCGACGTTGAAGTGGAAGTGGTGGACGTGGTGGGACCCATTTGCGAGACCGGGGATTTCCTGGCCAAGAGCAGGCCGCTTGCTCCGCTGTCCGAAGGCGAGATGATCGCGGTGATGAGCGCGGGGGCCTACTGCGCCAGCATGGCCAGCAACTACAACTCGAGGCCCCGGGCCCCCGAGGTCCTGGTATCAGGGGACAAAACCTTCCTGATACGCGAGAGAGAGACACCCGCCGATTATACTGAAAAAGAGCGGGTGCCTGACTTCGAGAGCATGGGGGAGACATGAACCTGACCTTCACCAAGATGCACGGACTCGGCAATGACATGATCGTGATCAACAGTCTGGAGTCGGGCTTTGTTCCCGAAGCGGAACAGGCCCGCTTCATGTGCAGGCGCAGGTTCGGTATCGGCGCCGACCAGGTACTGGTGCTTCTCCCTTCAGAGACCGCGGACTTCAAAATGCGGATTCTGAACTCCGACGGGTCCGAGGTCGAGATGTGCGGAAACGGCATTCGCTGCCTGGCCCGCTACATCCGGGACCGGAAGATTTCCGACAAATCGGTGCTCGAAATCGAGACCCTGACGGGCATCATCAAGCCCCGGGTGCTCGACGAGATGGTAAAGGTGGACATGGGAGAACCCGACTTCGAAGCTTCACGCATACCGGTGAAAGGGGAAACAAAGGTGTCCCTTGCGAAAATCTCCATTGACGACGACATCTTCAATATGAGCGCGGTGAGCATGGGGAACCCCCATTGCGTGATCCGGGTGGATGACGTGGAAGCAGTCCCCCTTGAGATCGTGGGACCGCGAATCGAGAACCATCCCTGGTTCAAAAACCGGACCAACGTCGAGTTCGTAGAGGTCAAGGCACGCGACCACATCAAGGTCCGGGTGTGGGAAAGAGGGGCCGGAACAACCCTGGCCTGCGGGACAGGCGCATGCGCCGCCGCGGTGGTAATGGCCGACCTGGAAGTCACCGACAGGGATGTCACCGTCTCATTGCCGGGAGGAGACCTCCGCATCAAGTGGGACAACGAATCCAACCGCGTCTTCATGAGCGGGCCCGCACAAGAGGTTTACAGCGGCGATATCGTGCTTTGAAAGCATCGCCGGTTACAGCTTAAAGATACGGTAAAAGCGGAAAATACTTTATCAGGAGGGGGTAAGATAAAATGAGTCCGAGCTATGAAATCAGTAACGACATAATCACCGGTCCCGCGGTAAAAAACGCCCGGCAGAACCCGGACAAGGTCCACATGATCTCCAGGTTCGATGGAAAGGGCCAGCGAACTCCGGACACGCTCCACCAGGTGACCTATGCCGAGACCGACAGGATAATCCGCGAGTTTATAAAAGGGCTCTGGGAGATGGGCTTTCAGACCGGCGACCGGCTCGCGGTGCACGGCCCCAACCGGCCGCGCTGGATATATGCATGTATGGCGGCCATCTTCAGCGGCGGAGTCCACGTTCCCATCTATCCCAACAGCAAGGAAGACGAGGTCAACTGGATTCTCCAGGACTCGGGCGCCAGGTTTGCGGTGTGCGACAACTTAAAGCACGCCAAGCTCGCCGCCTCCATGCGCGACAAGGTCGAGACGCTGGAGAAGGTGATCCTCATGGACCCGCTTCCCGACGGGGATGACGACTTTATCATGAGCTTCGACCAGGTGCTCGAGAAAGGCCGCGCAAGCTCGGTTACCGAGGATGAAGTGGAAAAGCGGATGTCGGAAACTACTGAAGATGACCTCGCTGCGATCATCTACACCTCGGGAACCACCGGCATGCCCAAGGGGGTTATGCTCACTCACAAGTGCTTCGTGAGCCAGAGGGTCATCGAGCCCGAGTTCGACTACTCCGACAACGAGGTCTTCCTGGCCCACCTGCCCATGTGTCACTCCTTCGGGTTCTCCTCAGACCTTTTGAACTGCGGCAATATCGGGGGCACAATGTTCGTGGCCGACAGCCTGGAGACCATGGAGATGAGGAAAAACTTAAAAGACTGCCGGCCCACTGTCATGTCATCCGTTCCCCGCTTGTGGGAAAAGTTCTACATCCAGATAAACCAGACAGTACAGAGCAAGCCGGAGCGTACCCAGAAGCTTTTCGGATGGGCGCTCAAGGTCGGAGGAGAGTCTTTCCGGCTCCGCTCCGAGAATAAGCCCGTTCCCGTGGGACTGAAAATCCAGTCCAAGCTGGCCAACCGGCTGTTCGAAAAGGTCAAAAAGGAAGTGGGACTCGACAGGCTCAAGTACAGCTATACCGGAGGCGGGCCCATTGATCCCAAGATCATCTACTTCTTCGGCGGTATGGGCATAAACCTCTACCAGGGATACGGTCTTACCGAGACCGCGCCCATCATCAACGCCAGCACCCCCAAGCATAACAAGATCGGCACGGTGGGAAAAGCCTTGCCCAACGTGGAAGAGAAGATCGCTGACGACGGCGAGATACTGGTGCGGGGACCCCAGGTGATGAAAGGGTACTACAACAACCCCGAAGCTACCGCAGAGGTCCTCATCGGAGACGGATGGTTCGCAACCGGAGACATCGGCGAAATCGACGACGAAGGATTCTTAAAGATAACCGACAGGAAAAAAGAGCTCCTTAAAACCAGCGGCGGAAAGTACGTTGCTCCGCAGCCCATCGAGAACGAGTTCAACACCGACCCCTATATCGAGATGGTCTCCGTAGTTGGAGACGGCCGCAAGTACATTACAGCGCTGGTGGTCCCCGATTTCGAGAACTTGAAAGCCTGGTTAAAGGAAAACCACGGCATTGACGCCAAAGACAACCGGGAGATCGCGGACAACCCGGAAGTTCAAAAGCAGATCGAGGAGAGGGTCAACCTGGTAAACAAGAACCTGGCCCGCTTCGAGCAGATAAAGAGGTTCGTGGTGGTAAAAGAGCCCTTTTCCGAGCAGACCGGAGAGCTCACGCCCAGCATGAAAAAGAAGCGCCGCATAATCGAGTCCAAGTACAAAGATAAAATCGATGAGATGTATCCGCAGGAATAGTGCTCTGTCAAGCGATTTTCGTCGCTTGCAAGATAGATGTCTTTCGTGCGAGAGACTGATACCGCGACTTCCGTCGCTCGCACGCTATGCGTCAGTTTGAGCTTGACAAGACAATAGTCCCGGAAAAACTCGTCCGGCATTTGCCGGGAAAGGAGGAGTCATGAAGATCAAATGGAACGGGCATGCGTGTTTTACCATCACCTCTTCGGAAGGCACTGCTATTGTGACCGATCCTTATGAGCCGGGGTGCTTTGACGGCGGCATCGGCTATGACGCGGTGGACGACAAGGCCGACGTGGTCCTCATAAGCCACGACCACCCGGACCACAACTACACCGCAAGCCTGAAAGGAGACCCCGAGGTCCTTCACAGCACCGGAATGGCCAAAAACATAGACTTTGCCACCGTGGACACCTGCCACGACGAGAGCGGGGGAACGGAGCGCGGCAAGAACACCCTGTTCGCGTTTTCGGTTGACGGTCTCCGTATCGGCTTTATGGGCGATCTCGGCCACCTCCTCGATGACGACCAGTTGAAAGAGCTCGGCAAGATAGACATACTTCTTGTACCCGTCGGAGGGGTGTTCACTATAGACGCCGACGGTGCAGCAAAGCTCATCGAACAGGTGAAGCCGCGGCTGGTCATTCCCATGCACTACAAGACCGAAAAGTGCGGGTTCCCCATAGCTGAAGTGGACGAGTTCGCCAAAAGAATGACCAATGTTAAAAAGACCGGCAAAACCGAGATAGAAGTAAAAAGCGGGGAAGTGCCCGCTTCCGGGCCCGAGGTGTGGGTTATCGAGCACGCGAAGTAAAAGCTGCCGCTCTTAAAAAAGGACAAGCCCCGGCATCAACCACGGCCGGGCTGGAGGTTTGCTATGCCTGATTTGACTGAACTGTTGCGCGACCCTTCCATCGAGCTTGCCAGGGTCACCGAGCACCTGGAGAGCCAGAACCATCCCGAAAGGGTCGAGCAGGTAGTGGCCTTAAAGAGAAAAGACCAGGAGAAGCTGTGGGCCATTGCCGAAAAATCCAAGCCGCTGTCGCTGTCCTATGTGCTGCCCGACTCCGCGGAGCCGCTCCAGTACTTCCCCTTCGAGGGCAAGAACTCCCTGCCCTTGTTTACCCGGTTCCAGAAGGTCTTCTACCGGGACAGCAAGGGCAACATCTGCGGATATAACAACTCCCCGGTGGGATGGCTGGTCGGTCCCGGATATTACGTCTGCGGGATGAACCCCAAAGCTCCGGAGTATGAAATCCAGGTGGACTACACCCGCCTTCCCGAAGAGCACCCGCCGGGATGGCCCCGGATCAAGTCCAATGATATCTTTCCCACCAGGTTCGTCTACGGCGGCACCAAGGACAACCTGAGATGGGTGTCAAAGGACGTGGTAATCGGCCGAGCTTTCCGCATGGGGGAAGACCCCATGCCCAACTGGTTCGTGCTCTGCCGGGCCCAGCCGGCTCCTGCCGAGTCATAAGCATATCAGGATGCAGGCAAGAGCACTGGTGCTGCTGGTCCACGGCAGCAGAGACCCCGCATGGATGGAGCCGTTCGAGGAGCTCAAAGAAAAAGTGCAAAACGCCTCTCCCGGCGCTCACGTGCGGGTGGCATGCCTCCAGTTCTGCGAGCCCGGGCTTAAGCAGGTCATCTCCGAACTCGCCGGCAAAGGGGTTGACTCCATACTCGTGGTCCCGGTCTTCATATCCGGCAAGGGCCACGTGTTGAAGGACGTGCCCCAAGCGGTGGAATCGGCTTCAGAGGATTTTCCAGCCCTGGACATCCGCGTCACCGACGCTCTGGGCGAGTTTCCGGATGTGGCCAGCGCTTTTCAAGACGCCCTCATAAGCCTCCTTCCGGATTAGCTCCGGTTGAAAAACCCGTTTTTCAGGGGGCCGGCCTTAGCCTGGCCCCCGATCAAAAATTCGGTATTATACCCCCTTGTTACGGTGTCTCCCTGTCCGCGTCAGTGCGGACATAGTGTTTTTTCCACAGGTCGTTGCTAAGGTTTTTTATCTTCCTGCCGTAGTCGGTGAGACCCTGTTTGTAGTCCTCGTCCTCCATGGCCAGCTCAGCGTACTCGTCCATGGGCTCTGCGGCCGCCTGCTCCCTTATCCGGCAGAAGCAGTCGTGGTTGTCCCGCACCGGGCAGGGCGCGATCCAGTTCTCCACTTCCTTCATGGGCTTGCCGTAACCGTACTCATGTTGCCATTGCCTGATGCCTTTGAAAAGGTCGCAATCGCGAACGTCGTCCAGGCTCCTGCCTTCGGCGAAGGCCTCGAGCACGTTCTCGTTGTAGTAGGGCGCGAACACGCAGGGGGCCGCGTTTCCGTTCCAGTCAATGTAGAAGTATCCCCAGTCGCGGCCGCCGCTGATGCATCCCCTGCTCAAGGGGCCGTTGTTCCAGAAGTCCACTATGAAGCGCCTCTCCCGGTAGATAAGCTCCCGGGCCCTTTCATAGAGCTCGACGCGTTTCTCGGGCGACACCATGAGGTCCAGGCTCTGCTCCCGGCCGATGGGCATGTACTGGAACATCCACGCGTAAGACGCGCCTTGCCGGTCCATCCAGAAGTCGATCATCTCCGGTGATAAAAGCAGGTCTGCGTTGTCCTTGGTCGCAGTCATGGATATGCCGAACATGACACCGGCCTCCCGGAGGTTCTCCATGGCCTGGAGTATCTTCTTGTAGACCCCCGCGCCGCGCCTGCCGTCGGTCTCCTTTTCAAATCCTTCCACGCTTATGGCAGGAGTCACGTTGCCGAGCTCGGCCATGCGGCGCGCCGTGTCCTTGTTGATAAGCGTGCCGTTGGTGTACATCAGGAAAAACTGGTCGTGGTGCTTTTCGAAAACGTCCAGGATGGTCTTGCCGTCGCTTCTGTATACCATGGGCTCGCCACCGCTTATGGTGGTGAAGAACGAACCCCAAAGCTCCTTCTTCTGGCTGAGTATCCTGCTGACCGTGTCAAAGCTTAAAGTGGGCTTCTTGCCGGTGGCCGAACCCGCGTAACAGCCCGTGCATTGAAGGTTACAAGCCTGGGTGGGCGACAGGGTGAGAAAAAGCGGAGTCGAGTCGTAAAAATCGGCGCGCTCAGCTCTTTTTTCCTTCCACTCCGGAATGCCGGCGAAGAAAACGTCGAACAAGCGCACCAGGTAATGACGGCTGATACGGCCCTCCGAAAAACCGCGTGCTATCTCCATGGCAAGGTTCTGGAGCATGTAAAGCCGCTCCTTGTAAAGTGATACATGGGAGTAATTCTCGGCCTCCTTGCCGATCTCACGGATGATAAGCTTGTAAACCAAACCAGCGGTCAGCTTGCTGCGGAGAGCTTGGTTCAATACATTAAGACCTACCATCTGTTTAAAATCACTGTCTTGAATCGCTTTCATTTTATCGCCTCCTTTTATCTTTTCCTTGTTGAAGTTCCTTGAAAGCTCTTCTCGCCCTTCTCTCCCTCTTCAGAATAATTTCTTCAAACTCCGGGCCAAAATATCATGCTCTCTTTACCGTAGTGTTTATCCGATTGCGTTTTACAACCGGTAAATGCTATCTCGGCTTTATGTAAACGTTTTCGCCATCACCTCCTTATAGAGGCTCTTCGAAATAAATAATTCAATTCCGTTGAACCAGTGTTTTTTATTACTGTTTTTTAAGAGCAGTACTGTTGAACGGGAATTTTATCGCCGTTTTGTACCTGCTTTTCATGTCCATATTTTATAAGTAAACATTTTTTTTAAGCAGTCAAGTTTGATGCCCTCGTAAAAAGTCATTTTCCTTAAGATATTAAAAATTTTAAACTTTTTTGCTTTTCGCTTAACTTTCCGAGGCGAACATGTTAAAATATATTAGTCCCTTACAGTGAAATCGTTGCCGGATTTGTCATGAAATTATATCAAAGGCATATAATCCCCTCCCCCTTTTCCCCAATATCTGTAAAGAGGACCTCGATAATTTGGGTCCTCCAAAGAATCTGTGGGTGGTCGGGATGCAATATAGGACTATTAGTGCCGTAATATCAGGAGGTTGGTTCATTTTCAGCCCCCCTCCCGTCACCCCAGGGGGAAGCGACGGCATGGCACGGGCAACCTAGTGTGTTGTCAAGCTTACACTGACTCATAATGTGCGAGCGACGTGAGTCGCGATTTGCGCTGCTCGCACGAAAAATATCTATCTTGTAAGCGACGAGAAACGCTTGCCAGAGCACCAGCAGAATCGTTTGATTCTTGCAAGCAGCCGACAAGGACATGCCCCTTTAACCAAGGCTGTCATTCCTCTTGGAGGAGATGAAATCCACTCATCGTAGAGGGCTTGCATGACTGTTATTCAAGCCTGTTTAAAAATTGAGCTGATTATATCAGGCTCGCCGGAGACCACCGACTTTTACCTATTATCTGATCTCAATCATGATGACATAACCAACAGTCACTAAATAGGCTCCTCGCAGAACTCATGAAGCGAGGAGCTAAGTATTTATTTAAAAACGTAATATCAAATCACAACTTATCCTAAAATCAGCCTAAAAAAATGCAAATATTCGCCGGGTAGTTTTTCGGGAAACCAACAAACCGAATTTTAATGGAAAAATTAATCTGCACTCCACACCCCTCCCCGGAGTGTCCGACGAAGGCAAAAGGATCAAGGAAGCTCGTTTTCTCAAATCCTCACTTCCCCACCTCCGACAGGTAAACAGGGGTGTTTATATATTGCTTGATGTTATTATTTTCCAAGGAGGTTCAAAAAATGAAAAAAAGTTCCATATTGAAGGCGACGATACTGACCGCCTTTCTCCTGGTGTGCGCCACTGTTTCCAAGCCGGTCTTGCAGCCCTCCGACATTGTGCAAGACGATTGCGGAGCTTGCGCTTATAAAAGTTCCGATTGCGAAAGGCTCCGTTCCCCGGGAGCAAAGGAGGCCCAAAACATAGTTCTCCTGATCGGCGACGGCATGGGTTTAAACCAGGTGTTCGCGGGAAGGACCTTATTAAACGGCCCGGCAAAGCCGCTAAAGTGGGAGACCCTGCCGCACCGGGGAGTGATGACTACCTGCTCGATACGGAGCATCACCGACTCCGCGGCTTCAGCCACTGCAATGGCCACGGGCCACAAGACGAAAAAAGGCGCCGTATGCACCGGCGTCTTACAAGGCCAGGAAAAGCTGGTCAACATCCACGACCTGTTCGGCTCTCACAAGTCCTTCGGCGTGGTGTCAAATACCAAAGTATGGGACGCCACTCCCGCGGCGTTTGTGGCCCGTGCCACAAGCAGGGACATGGACCGGGAGATCGCCAGGGAAATGGTAACCAAATCGCGGCCCCGAATCATCCTCGGCGGAGGAGCAAACGCCTTCGATCCCGGGAAAGAAGACACGTCCGACGGCCTGGACAAGCTCGATATCACCGGCCTGGCCAAAAAGGGCGGTTACCGGGTGGTCAGGACCGCGTCCGGCCTCCAAGCACTGGACCCCGACTCGGGTCACAAGGTGCTGGGACTGTTCGCGCCTTCTGCACTGGAGTACGAGAGTGAACGGACCGACGACAATAAGGAGCCCCATCTTTCCGACATGGCATCGTTTGCTCTTGACATGCTCGAGGAAGAATCAAAGGGTTTTTTCCTCGTGATCGAAGGAGCGCGAATCGACCATGCCTGTCACCGCATGAGCATGGACAAGCTCCTGGGAGAAATGAAGGAGTTCAACGAGACCGTAAACCTGGTGCTGAAGTGGCGGGAGAAACATCCCCACACCCTGGTCATCGTGACCTCCGACCATGAGACCGGCGGCATGAAGCTTACGACCAAAGACTACAAAAAAGGAGACCGCCTGCAAGTGGAATGGACAACCCAGGACCGCCACGACCATGCCTCCCACAGCAGCCAGAGGGTCCCCCTCTACGGCATCGGGCCCGGGTCCGCGGCCATAAAAGACCACATGGACAATACCGAAATCTTCTGCCTTATAAAGAACGCGTTCGGAAATGAGGACTGATTAGTTACCTGCGACACGCTCCGCCAGGGCTTGGTGCTCCGCAGAGCCGATGATCTCCTTGAGCTTCTTTTTTGGAGGAGGCCCTGATATGAGGTGTTTTTCCTTCATGGAAAGGATGCGGCGGACGGGAAGGAACAGCTCTCCGTAACCGATGGCCCCGTGATTGTGGGCCTCGATCAATGTCTCCCGAGCATGCCGTGCGGCATCCACTCCCGAGCAAGTCAACAAAAGATCAGCGCCCGCGCGCACCGACGAGAACGCCGCGTCCATGAGGTTCATGGACCCGGACAAGGCCCCCATCTCCAGGTCGTCGGTGATGACCACACCGGAAAACCCCATCTGGTCCCGTAAGAGCTCGCGCAGTATGAGGCTGGAAATGGTCGCCGGGTTATACGGATCAAGTGCCGTTGCCTTTAAATGTGCGCTCATGAGCATGGGCACACCTGCGCGGACTGCCTCGTAAAACGGCCTGAGCTCCCGCCGCTCCAGGGTGGCCATGTCCTCCTCTATAACCGGAAGGTCATCGTGTGAATCAATGGCAGTGTGGCCATGTCCGGGAAAATGCTTGCCGCATGATATGACGCCTGCTTTTGAAAACCCCTCGATCATGGCCGCTCCGAGCCTGGCCACCTTTGCCGCGTCGGCTCCGAAGCTCCTCTCCCCGATGACCGGGTTGTCCGGGTTGGAGTCCACGTCCAGGACCGGCATGAAGTTGGTGTTGATGCCCGCTGCAAGAAGTTCTGCGGCCATGGCCTCGGCAACCGCCCGTACGGTGCCGCTGTCCGTCCTGCCCAGCTTGCGCAATGGAGGCCACTGCGTAAAAGGCTCGGATAAGCGGACCACTTTTCCGCCTTCATGGTCGATCGCGATAATGGGCGGAACATAGGAGACCTTGCGGATATCATCGGTTAGCTGCCTTACCTCGGCCGGGCTTCCCAAATTGCGCTCGAAAAGGACCACCCCGCTTACCAGTCCCTGCGAAAGCTCCTGCGCCAGAGCTCCGGGAAGGTCCTTGCCGGAAAACCCGCACAACACCATCTGCCCGGCCATGAGCTCGGGAGACATCTCCATCTCCAGTCTGCCGTTCTTCTTCATTGTCTTCCACCCCAGTACAAGCATATACCACGGGCAAGGATTTTGTAAAACGGGCAGTACTTAACCTTTCCGCGTGAGCGTGTATAATGACTCTTATGTACATTGAAACGGACTTTCTGGTGATCGGCAGCGGAGTGGGCGGCTTGAGCTTCGCGCGCAAGGCTGCTGCAGCCGGCTCGGTCGCGGTTGTGACCAAGAAGGATGCTTACGAATCGAGCACGCGATACGCACAGGGCGGGATAGCCTCGGTGCTTGACGACAAGGACAGCTTCGAGAGCCACATCCGGGACACCATGGAGGCGGGCGCCTGGATTTGTCACCGAGACGTGGTGGAGATGGTAGTCCGGCAGGGACCGGACCGTATCCGGGAGCTGATCAAGCTGGGGGTCGAGTTTACCCGGCGGGAAGGCAAGGACCTGGAGTACGATCTTACCAGGGAGGGCGGCCATTCCCGCCGGCGCATAATCCACGCCCAGGACCTGACGGGCGCAGAGGTCGAGAGGATCCTTCTTGAAAACTGCCGAAGGAACAAGGCCATCACCTTTTATGAGAACCACACCGCGGTGGACCTCATTACCACCGACAAGCTCAGGACCCGCCGCCGGCTTAAGAGGCGATGCGTTGGGGCTTACGTGCTCGAGAACAAGACGGGCACGGTCCACACCTTCCAGGCCAAGGCGGTCGTCCTGGCAAGCGGCGGCCTGGGCAAGGTATACCTGTACACCAGCAACCCTGACGTGGCCACCGGCGACGGTGTGGCCATGGCCCTCCGCGCCGGTTGCGAAGTGGCCAACATGGAGTTCATCCAGTTCCATCCCACCTGCCTGTTCCATCCTCATGCCAAGTCGTTTCTCATAAGCGAGTCGCTGCGGGGTGAAGGCGCGCTGCTCCGCCGCATGGACGGGGAGAAGTTCATGCGCAAGTTCCATCCCAAGGCTGAGCTTGCTCCCCGCGACGCAGTGGCCCGGGCCATCGACCACGAGATGAAGGTCCGCGGCGACGATTACGTGCTCCTTGACATAAGCCATCGCAAAAGCTCTTACATAAAAAAGCGGTTCCCCCACATCCATCGGACGTGCCTGAAGTACGGCATCGACATCACCAGCCGGCCCATTCCAGTAGTCCCGGCGGCCCATTACTCCTGCGGAGGCGTAATAGTGAACAAGGACGGGGCTACCGCCCTGCCCGGTCTTTACACCATCGGTGAAAGCGCCTGCACCGGCCTGCACGGCGCAAACCGGCTCGCCAGCAACTCCCTTCTGGAAGCGCTGGTATATGCGCATAACGCCGCCCGCCACGTAAAGCACGGGCTTAAGGCCCCTCGCGTCTCCCTTCCCATACCTGAGTGGGACATCGGCCACGCCGTGGACTCGGAAGAGGCCGTGGTCGTCTCCCACAACTGGGATGAAATAAGGCGCAGCATGTGGAACTACGTGGGCATCGTCCGCACCAACAAGAGGCTGGAACGGGCGTTGCGAAGGATAAGGCTCATCCGGCAGGAGATACGCGAGTACTACTGGGATTTCCTGTTGACCTCCGACCTGGTCGAGCTTCGGAACCTGTCGCTCGCTGCCGAGCTGATTATCCGTTCCGCAATCAAAAGAAAGGAAAGCAGGGGGCTTCACTGCAACCTGGACTATCGGCAGAGCGAAGACAAGTGGCGCCGCGACACCATACTGACAAGGCAGGACGTGCCTCTCCCGGACACAAAAAAACGGCTGGACATCTGATCAGGATTTTGCGGAGCTCTTAACGCGCTCTACTGCTTCCTGCCATCCCCGGTAGAGCCGCTCGCGCAGGTCGGCGTCCATTGCGGGACGGAACTTGCGCTCCGTCTTCCGCGCCTTCTGTACTGCGCTCGAGTCCGGCCAGAGTCCCACCGCCAGTCCGGCAAGGTATGCCGACCCCAATGAGGTCGTCTCGATCATCTCCGGACGGTCCGTCACCAGGTCGAGCACGTCGGACTGGAACTGCATGAGGAAGTTGTTCAGGCACGCGCCACCGTCGACCCGGAGCTCTTTCAAGCCGAAGCCCGTGCCCGCTTCGACCAGGTCTTTCTGCATGGCCTTTACCATGTCCGCACTCTGGAAAGCAATGGACTCGAGGGCTGCGCGCACGACGTGGGCCCTTCCGGAACCGCGGGTCAGGCCAAGTACCGCGCCCCTGGCATGCGGGTCCCAGTAAGGGGCGCCCAGCCCTACAAACGCCGGCACCAGGTAAACGCCGCCGGTGTCGGAAACCGAGCGCGCCAGCTCCTCCGTCTCTTCCGCGCTCTCGATGATCTTGAGCTCGTCGCGAAGCCACTGCACGGCAGCGCCCGCTATGAATATCGAACCCTCCAGCGCATAAGCCGGTCCTCCGTCGGGCCCGCAGGCTATGGTTGTCACCAGCCCCGACCCGGAACGCAAGGACTTCTCGCCGGTGAAGACAAGGCAGAAGCAGCCCGTGCCATAGGTGTTCTTGATAAGGCCCGGCTCGAAGCAGCCCTGCCCGAAAAGCGCGGCCTGCTGGTCACCGGCCACACCGGCGACGGGAATGCCGTCGGCCAGGACCTCGCAGTCGGTGCGGGCGAACTCGCCCGAGCTTCTCTTCACCTCGGGAAGCATGGAGCGGGGGATATCGAGCATGCTGAGAAGCTCATCGTCCCACTCCAGGGTCTCGATGTTGAAGAGCATGGTCCGGGAGGCATTGGTGTAATCGGTCACGTGGGCCTTGCCGCCCGAAAGCTTGTAGATAAGCCAGGTGTCAATGGTCCCGAAACAAAGCTCACCCGCCCGGGCCCTTTCCGCGGCCCCTTCCACGTTGTCCAGTATCCATTTTATCTTGGTCCCCGAGAAGTAGGCATCAATGACGAGGCCCGTCTTCTCGCCCACCATCGTTGACCTGCCTTCGCTCCGGAGCCGTTCGCACAATGGCGCGGTCCGGCGGCACTGCCACACAACCGCGTTATACACCGGCTCGCCGGTCTTCCTGTCCCATACCACTGTTGTCTCGCGCTGGTTGGTAATGCCGATGGCCGCAATCTGCGCGGGCTTTACAGCAGCCTTTGCCAGGGCATCGGCAACCACCTTCATGGAGACCTCCCAGATCTCCTGCGGGTCATGCTCCACCCAGCCGGGCTTCGGATATATCTGCCGGAACTCCGAGTAAGAACGGCCCTTAACCGAGCCGTCGCGATCAATGATCAAAACCGTAGTGCCGGTAGTGCCCTGGTCCATGGCGAGAACATAATCAGACATGATTTTGAAAGCGCTCCTTTACTCTTTGGGAATAAGCGTAACCTGGAAAGTGCTCTGGCCGGTAAGCTCGCATACCCTGCCCGAGTCGAACACCAGCGTGCCGGTGAGCACGCCCTGGATCAACTCCTCGGAAATGGCGCCTACGCCGGGTGCGTTGGTAGCGGCTGATTCGTTTATCATCACCATGTTGAGCAGGGTCCCGCTTACAACCCCGTTGATGGTGTATGTATTGCCGTAGTCGTCTTCCACCTGCTCGGTGGAGAGCAGGTTGCCGCCGAGTTGAACTACGCTCACTGTGTCGCCGGTCGCGGTTGTCAGGGTATCGCCGAAAAATACCGTGCTCCCGCCCGCAGGCTCCGGCTCGCAGTTCGTGGCCTGGCCGTCCAGCCTTATCACCCAGTAATATTCGGAAAGATCAGTCTCTTCGACTCTTTGCTTGGACGCGGTAAGCTGTCCTTCCTCCATGCAGTAGGGAGACCGGCTCTCCCCCCGGAAGGTCCCGGCAAGGTTGCCGGGGGACTGCTCGCCGGCTGTAAATACAGTCATGTGATTGGTGTGGACCGGCTCCCAAACTTCCATGAACAGGCCCTCCAGATCGGAAGCGGAAGAGCCGCCGAAAAGTCCTCCGCCGATGAATGAAGCAATGCCGCTCATTGACTGGCCGCTGATGATGGACCCGGTAAGCGGCCGGTAGCTCCCGCCGCGCCACTGCGCGGAGTATACCCCCTCCAGCGAGTTCAGCGCGGTTATGCAGAAGTCTCCTTTCCGCCAGTCAGGGTAGCGGCCCTCCCAGCGCGTTGCCGGGCCCCACGAAGGCGAGCACACGTGGCCGGAGCCCGACTCGAAATCTTCGCTGAACTCTACTGTAGAGCCCACGCTCACTTCCACGCTGTCAAGCACAACGAACTCGTCCGGGCCTGACAGGCCGGCAACGAAATCCACCTGGCACTCCGGCGATCCTTCAAAGCTTATGCTTCGCACAGTGTCCGCCGACGCCATCTCGGGACCGTAGCTGTACTCCGCTTCGTAATAACTGGTTCCGCTGGTGATCAACACCCGGAAGAAGTCGCCGTTGGCACCGTCAGCCTCCATCCGGCGGCGATAGCTTACGGTTACGGTGTCGCCGCTCTCGGCCAGCGGCGGCAAAAACACCGGCGGCGGTCCGGGGTCGCTGACGGTTCCCAGGTACAGGCTCAGGGCGTGCTGCTCGGGTATTACCGAGTTTACGTTCGGACCGTTCTGGGAAAGCCTGACCGACAGCCACTGTCCGCCGGGACGCGGCGCCTGTCCTATCCCCTTGGTGGGATAGGGGACAGCGGATGACAGTGCGGAACCGGGACAGGGAACGGCCCCGCAGTTGTAGGTCCCTCCTGAAGTGACGTCGCCCACTATCGAGTCCACGGTGTTTGCAGGAACCGGCTCGCTGATAAGGTTCTCCGATATCCGCATCCGCCAGCTATCACCAGCGGAAAGCCAGAAGCCGGAGGTGTCTTTGAAAACGATATACGCTCCGCAGGCCACGTCTATCTCCTGGTCGGGCACTACGGTGGACGCGGCGGCAGCGTCCGGTCCCCATATGGAAACGCGGGCCGCTCCTGCGCCGCCGCTGTTTTCCACGGTTATCTCGTAGGTCTCCTCCGCCTGTTGAGTGGGAGCCAGGCTGAAGTTCCACGTCCCGCCCAGGTCGAGGTACTCCGGGGGATCGCTTTCGCCGGGATCATCGCAGCCGGAGAAGACAAGCACAACAAGTATAATCAGCCAGGCCCTCTTTTTCATCGGCTTGCTCCTTTCAGGGCAGGTAGGATTCCAGAGCATTGATGTCCACCCCGGCGGGCAACATGCCCGAGTACTGCTCGATCATACTTGCATCCACTCCGGAGGGCATGCCTCCGCCGGAGGGCATCGAGGTTGACACGCTCACCGGCATGGAAGTGACTCCGCCGGCCTGGAGATATCCCTTGCGCGCCCTTTCCATGCGGCCCAGTGCCTTGGTGTACTCGATAAGCGAAGAGAGCTCTGCGGAGCGGGCCTCCTGGTAGTTCTCCTCCGCCTGCATGACTTCGTAGCTGGTGTTGAGACCAAGGCTGTACTTCTTCTCTTCCGTTTCCAGGTTCTGCTCCTGGAGCTCGCGGGCCTCGTTGGCTGCCACAAGGTTCCGGTGCGCAGCCTCCACCTCGGAAAGCATGTTCACCAGGTTAAGGTATACCTGCCGCTGTTGATACTGGAAATCCTCGATCTGCTTCTCGTAGCTAAGCCGGCTTCTGGAAAGGTCCGCTTCCGCCGCCCGATTGCCCACCGGCATCTGGTAGGATACGCCCGCGGACCAGGAAAGGTTGTCCCCTTCGAACATGTCTTCCACTGCGTCCCAATAGCCACCCTCATACTCCGACGGTTGTCCGGGGACCACAACCCGCTCGACTATGTAAGGCTGGGGAAACTGCTCCGAGGGCAAGGGATTGGGGACCACGAAACCCGTCTCCACCACCTGGTCTCCGGGACTGCTGCGGCCGGCAAGGCCGGACACGCCCACCGAAGCGTTGAAGTCAAGCTGCGGAAGCGCACGGTTTTCGGTCTGATAAAGGCTGATCCTGGAGTTGGCGATATTAAGCCGGGACTGCCGGAGCGATAAGTTGTTGGTCATGGCCTCGGCCACGAACTCCCGCCGGTTGAAATCCGGAGGCTCGTAAGCGGGCAGGTCTTCGGGAACTATCTCGATGCTCCACAGGTCCTCCGACATGAGGTTCAGGGTCATCTTGAAATTGTTTTGTGCGCTCCGGTAATCGTTCTCGCTTCTTATGAGTGAGGCCCGGGCAGAGGCCACGTTTGCTTTTGTCTGCCGGGTGGAGACCGCGGGCGCGGTGCCCGCCCTTACTTGCGCCCTGGTCATCTCGTGCATGCGGCGGCTGAGCTCGAGGCTGCGTCTTTTCTGTTCCAGGTCCCGGATGGCGCTGAAGAGACTCCAGTAGGCGTCCTCCACGCCGGACTCGATCTCCAGCTTCTTGCTCTTCAAGGAAAGCAGGGCCCGCTGGTAGTCGTTGTTGGCCACCTGGAGGTCCATGGCCCGGCTGTTGTCATAGCGGTTTTTTAAAAGCGGCTGGCGGATGTTGAGAATGAGGTCGGTGCTGTAAGAAGGGTTCAGGGTCGAGAACACGGAGTCCGATTCCTGGCGCGTGTTCCTGAAGTCCACGGACACGTTTCCGCCGGTAATGGTGTTTACGCCGCTTCCCACGGTGACCGTGCCGGTCTCGCTGGTCTCTCCGAAAGCGGACTGGCTGGTCGGCTTCTTGGTGCGGGAGTAGGACACGTCCGCCCTGAGGTAGGGATCATAAGAGGCCATGGACCGCTTGATGTCCTGCTCGGCCATTTTCACGTCGCGGCGGGCGTTCTTGAGGTCCGGGTTGTGCTTCATGGCAAAGCCCACTGCTTCGTCCAGTGTAATCCGGATTACCTTTTTGAACTCCGGCATGCCCGACGGACTGATCTTGGCCGCGGTAAGGCCCGGCAGGGCCACGACCTCGTATGCCGGAGCAGGAGGAAGGACATAAGCGGTGCTGCCGGGTGATGGCGATATCCTGGATTCAAAAGCCGGAAGCTTGCCCTTTTCCCCTATTTCAACAGTGTCCCCCGCGCTTCCGCCGCCCGACTTCTGCTGGGGCAGCAGAGGCTTTGAAAAACACAAAAGCAAAACGACCGTGCAAATAAAGGGCGTCCATAATTTATATCTCATCCTCCTCCTCCGGAGATAAACAGGATGGACTTGTCCGAAAGCATCTACGCTCTATTAATAGCACGCCATGCGCTTAAACTCAATTTTCGGAATATCGGTCCTCCGAGTTGTTTGCACATCTGATACCTTCGTAAAAAGTCATTTCGGCCAGGATCGCGGCAAGTAAAATCAACTGGTGCCCTGTCAAGCGCTTTTTGTCGTCTCCAAGAAAACTTTTTAGTGCAAGCGACGAAAGTCGCGACTATTGATTTATGTAAAAGCAATGCCATAAGCGAAAGTTCAGACAAAACGCTTTTCATCGCGGCTAAAGCCGTTCGCACGTATTACTTTGTTTTTGCAGATTTCTGTAAAGTCGCTCGCACGAAGAAGCTCTCTCTTGTAAGCGACGCAAAACGCTTGACAGAGCACTATGTGACCTGCATCGGGAGTGTCCGTCACCTTCTGGCCTGCCGGCGGGTCATCATGGGGAGGCGTTCAGCCTGTTGCTTTTCCATCGCCCCCGGGAGGCAATGCCCACCCAATATATCGCAGGCCCATAGCGTTGGATACCACTTTTCCCTCCTGTTCCCGCGCTCGAACAGATGAAAAGGACGGTTAAACCGGGGGTGGGGGAGTTATCTCGCTTGTGATCTATTGTTCCCAACAACTGCTGCCGGGACACCCATTGTTGGAGGCGCGGCTTGCGGTGGGGTCAGGCCCGCAACGAGGTCTCCAAAGCTGACTGGTTTCTTTACGAGCGACTGGCCCGGCCCGAGTCGCCGGATTTTATCCTCGGCCTTTTCGACTACTACGGCTTCTTCACCTACTCCGCTTTCAGCGCCCGGCCATAGCGAATCAAATCAGCCGCAATTTTTTTATCCAAAAAGCGTGATAAAATTATTTGGGAGGAAGAAGTCATGGCCGGAGATACGAACGATATAATAAAAAGGGAGGATTTCCGGCTTGATGTAAAGGGCACGGCCATTGCCGGGTCGTGGTTCGCAGATGAGGGAAGCTCGCTGCTCCCGGTGGTGGTGATCATGCACGGGATTCCCCGTTCCAAGCCCCTGCCGGGCGACCGGTCTTATAACGTCATTGCCGAGCGCTTCGCACGGCAGGATTTTCTTTCCGTTCTTTTCAACTTCCGCGGCACCGGGCTCTCAGAGGGAGACATCAGCATGGCTGGCTGGGCTGAAGACCTTTTCGCGGTCATCGAGTACAGCCGCGGTCTTTCCCGGGCGCTTCCGGACAGGCTTGCGCTCCTGGGCTTTTCCGCGGGCGGCGCGCTGGCCATTTACGCTGCCGCTCACGATCCCCGCGTTGCCGCGGTGGTCGCGGGCAGTTCTCCCGCGGAGTTTTCCTTTCTGAGAGACACCATGCCGGCCAGCGGCTGGATCAAGCTTTTCAAACAGATCGGTCTCATCCGCTCCCCCGACTTCCCGCGTTCGCCTTACGAGTGGCAAAAGGAGTTCAAACTCATCGAGCCGGCGAAGTGGATAGACAAGATTTCTCCCCGGCCGTTGCTGCTGATCCACGGAGAGGACGATGAGGTCATCCCGTTCGAGCAGGCCCGGGCTTTGTATGATAAGGCGGGCGAGCCCAAGGGGCTTGTGCCGGTGCCGGGGGGAGCCCACCGGCTGCGGGCCGATAACCGGGCCTTGCAGATAGCAGAGGACTGGCTGGTCCGCTGGAAGGACAACCGGTCGGCGAAGGAGGCTTAAGTTGTCGGGAGCTTTCCGCGAAGACCTTTGCACGCGGTGCGGTGAGTGCTTCACCCGCTGCCAGTACATGGACCTCTCCCGCAAAGAAGCAGTGGGCGAGATCAAGCGGCTCATTGCAGGCGAGCCCACCCGACACGTGCTGCAAAAATGCATAAGCTGTTATGCATGCGACGCCTTCTGCCCGGAGAACGCCAACCCCTATGACCTTATCCTCTCCCGCTGGTCGAAACGCTACAACGAGCGCGGTTTGCCTGTGCGGGCGTCATACTTACTTCCTTATCACGAGCCCAACTACCGGAGCGACATGGTTGCCGAGATGGACACCGAGGAGCGGGACACCCTGGAGAGGTGGCGCCGCACCGAGCCAAAAGGCGAGTTCATGTACCCCGGCTGCAACCTGATGACCCTGCCGCTCCTGACCCGCACCAGTGCGCTCGAGGGGCTGCCGGTTTCCGGTGACTGGTCGCTTTGTTGCGGAGAGCCCTTCTATCGCATGGGTGCTTTCGAGATAGTGGAAAAGATCGCCGCGGGCCTCTCCGAGTACTATAAAGGCAGGGACATAAAAAAGATGGTCTTTGCATGTCCGGCGTGCATGAACATGTTCCGGAACGTGCTGCCGCGCTTCGGCGCGGACCTCGGTTTCGAGTGCGAGTACCTGCCGGTGTGGCTCTTGAGGAAGATGGACGCGGGGGAGCTTTCCATGCGGAGAAAGCTTTCCCGGACCGTTACCATCCATGACTCCTGCCACGCCCGGGTTCTGGGAGACGAGGTCATGGAAACGACGCGCGAGCTTTACAAGAGGCTGGGCCTGGAGTTGATCAATCCCAAGCACCACCACGAGGACGGCATCTGCTGCGGCATAGCTGCGGGGTGCAACCGGATGATGCCGCAGGACATAATCAAGGTGGGCCTCCGCGAGCTCAAAGAGGGTGCTGAGACCGGTGCTTCGGAGATGGCGGTTTACTGCGGCGGATGCTACATTGTGATGAACATGGCCCGCAAGGTCTACCCGGGCGCGCCGCGTCTGGTCCACACACTGGAGTATGTCGCCGCGGCATTGGATGAGGATATCCCTTGCAAGGTGGGAACCAGGAGCAGTAAGATACTCTCTAACGTGATAAAAAAGGCAATGCCCAGGATACTTTCTCCTTCCCGATATAAACTTGACGAGCCGGACGTTTGCAAGCCATGATCAAAGGGAGTTTCCCGTAAGAGCGCCGGCACCGGGGAGATGCGCAAAGGGTCTTGTAGTGTTTTTGAGTTATGTTTATATAGTGCTTGTTGCGAAACTCCGAATTTGGTGTGCGCCTGCCTGTGCGGACACGCAGACAGGGCAGACAGGAAAGCTTGCTTTCGC
>CAYQTK010000032.1:0-31509 GCA_964420375.1 uncultured bacterium | reverse complement strand
GAGAACGCCAGAACTGGTACCATGCCCGGTGGCTGCCGAACTGGCCGATCTCGCCCAGAGACACGTCATCAAAGAAAGGTTTTTTCATGTCCCCCACGTACTTCTTCCGGAACTTCTTTGGAGGATAGTACGGAGCGTGGGGGTCCACGTAATGAATGTAAAGGAAGAGATCCTCTCCCTGATGTTGCTCGATCCAGGGTATGATGCGGCTGTTGAGGCACTCCGCGCTTTT
Organism: uncultured bacterium; assembly: GCA_964420375.1. GTDB lineage: Bacteria > RBG-13-61-14 > RBG-13-61-14 > RBG-13-61-14 > DATKZS01 > CAYQTK01. Next base: position 31,277 of record CAYQTK010000032.1, on the reverse strand, counting down.
CCGGAAGAAGGCGCCCGCGCATGCTTCGTCAAAGTGGTCGAACCCTTCAGCATAGCCGTTCCTGGACATGAAGAAGTAGGTCCCGGAAAAGGCCGCGGTGTGATAACCCTTTTCATGGAACCTCTCCACCAGCTTGGGCACGGCGTCATCGAGCACCAGGCCGCCGGCTTCGGAGAACATAACGTTGTGCTGCCACGGATAGCCGCCGGTGAAGATGGAAGCCACCGAGGTCAACGTGAAAGGAGAGGCGGTGTAAGCGCGTTCGAACACTACTCCCCTGCGGCCCATCCGGTCGATCTGCGGGCTGGGACTGGGAGTCCGACCGTATGCCCCCAGCACGTCTGCGCGGAGGGCGTCGATCAGTATGAACACCACCATGCGGGGCTTATCGGGTTTTTGAAAACAGGGATGGGCGAGCCATGCGCCGGCTTGGGGGCTTGCGGACACGCGGACTCCGCTTTCGCACGGGCACATGGAAGGCGAGACGTTCTTCCACGCTTGCGGGCCGGACGGTTCCTGTTGATACTCGACTGTCCTGCTTCCGCAAGACACCCGGAAATCAACCTTTTCCGCAGAGCTGCCGGGAACCACCCCTATTGCCGCGCTGAAGCTCTCTTTTTCACTGCAGGGCCGCAAGGGCACCGGCGAATCAAGGCTTACCGCGTTTTTGACCACTCCCTTTATGTTGATTTTGCGAGGCGGGTTCTTGTCCGGATGAGCCAGGGCCGGCATGGGGTCTCCCGGCCCGCCGGTGCTTGACTGCTCGTTTTGTTCGGGAAGCTCCGGTGTAACAGGCTTGTCCCCCTCTGTGCAGCCGGAAAGAGACAGGAGAAGCAACAGAAGCGGAAGAGCAAGTAACGAAAAGACGCTGCCGTGGTTTTTCATATCTCAAGTGCGCAGGATGATCCTGCCTCCGGGTCCTTCCAATACTTCGCCGATGATTGCGGCGTCCACCTTTCTGTCCTTGAGTTCTGACAAGGTATCATCCGCTTCCTTTGCGTCCAGCCCAAACAGGAGTCCGCCCGAGGTCTGGGGGTCGAAAAGAACCGGCCACCAGTGTTCCTCGGGAGGTTGGCCTTGCACGAAAGGACCGAAGTGGGAGCGGTTGTTGCGGGCGCCTCCAGGAACGAACCCTTTTTGCGCACACTCCATGGCTCGCGGCAACAGCGGCACCTGGAGGATATCAACAGCCAATGCCACGTTGCCCGCACAGGCCATCTCGTGGGCATGACCGAGAAGACCGAAGCCGGTCACGTCAGTGCAGCCGGTGGCCCCTCTTTCCACCATGGTCTCGCATGCAGTGCGGTTGAGCTCCATCATCGAGTCCACTGCGGCAAGGAAGTCATCCTCGGTAATGGCGTCCTTTCTGCGCGCAGTGGAGAGAAGGCCCGTGCCGACGGGCTTGGTAAGCAACAGCTTCTGGCCCGGCAACGCGCCGGAGTTGCACAGGACCTTGTCGGGACGGACGTGGCCGATAACGGCAAGGCCGTACTTCAGCTCTTCGTCGCGCACCGAGTGGCCGCCGGCCATGACCGCGCCCGCCTCGGCAAGCTTGTCCGCGCCTCCCTGCAGAATCCGTCTTTGCATGTCCTTGTCGCCCGACGGAGAGAAGCAACAGATGTTCAAACCAGCCAGCGGCCTGCCTCCCATGGCGTACACGTCGGAAAGCGCGTTGGAAGCTGCTATGGCCCCGAACTTGTAAGGGTCGTCAACTATGGGCGTAAAGAAGTCCAGGGTGAAGATAATACCGTTTTGTTCGTCAAGACGAAATACCCCGGCATCGTCGGCAGTATCCGCGCCCACGATCAATCTTTCATCCGCAGGAAAATTCAATCCCGCCAGGATCTGCTGCAGGTCGCCCGGACCTAACTTGGCCGCTCAACCGGCAGCGCCGGCGTCCCGCGCCAGCCGCACTTGTTTGTTGTCTTTTAGTTCGCTCATAACCAGGACTCGATCTTTTATTATGATAACGCAACATAAGAAGAGGACAAAGCAGTGCGGGTCTGCGACATGAAAGAAGGTTTTCGAGAATTACACCGATTTTCAAGCTGGGAACGCGGCCGTCTCGGCCGCGGATAAAAGCGGGCGGGACGCCCGCGATCCCAGGGATTCCGTCGTTCCATCTGCCCCCCTTTCATGTCGCAGGTCCAAGCAGTGCTCTAATCAATGTTCGATGTCCTCGGTTTTTTAACAGGGTTGACGCATATCTGCAAGCGCGAATAAAATAACCGGCATAGTAAAAGAGACCTGATCGATCAGTTTCAAACAGGAGCAAGACAATGAAAAAAACGGAAATATCCGCCGGGGTTGCATTACTTGTCATTTGCGCGATTTTCATGTCTCCGTCAAGGCCGCAAGCCGGCCCGCAGCCGGAGGCATACCTGCTTAACATGTACCATTTCAACATCCAGTACGTGGTAGGCCACGATGACTCGATGCGGAGGATAGTCAAGCAGAGCTTCGAGCCGCTGGTTGATTTCTACCTGGATCATCCCGGGTGGGGCGCCAGCTTCGAGATGCAGGGAAGGATGGTGGAGTACATGGCAAAGAAGCATCCCCGCGTGCTCGCCAAGTTCAGAAAGCTGGTAAACTCCGGACAGGCGGAACTGGTGTCTTTTCATTACGGGGACCAGCTTCTGCTGGCCTTTCCCGGACACGACCAGGACTGGTCGCTCAGGATAAACGACCGGGTCCTTGCCGAGCATGACCTGGACCGCTCGGGCGTGATCTTCGCCCAGGAGGCCCAGTTCGGGGAGGGATACTCGGTAATGGCCGAAAAGCACGGCTATGACACCGCAGTGATGACCACCAGCCAGTACCGGTGGTTCCAGGACGATGACCGCTTCCCCTACTTTACTGTGAACGGCATGGAAGTCGTAACCAACAGGGACGCCACCCACGAGGAGAGCGGCATCAAGGTGAAGTGGCAGTTTCTGGGCGACGGCGAGTTGGTGGTCACCGGCGGTTTCAGCCCCTACTTCCCCGGTCTCTTTCACAAGAACCCCGTCCGGCTCGCACTCCTGGAGAGAAAGATGGAAAAGGCGGCGGAAAAGGGATACAAGCCTTCCACGGTGACCGAATACGTGGAGGCTTTGCGCAGCGCGGGTGTAAAGCCGAAGAAGTTGCGGCCCGTGCTTGACTCCCCCTGGCGTCCGGAGGACGGCTCGGGCGTATTTCAGTGGATGGGCAAGTACGCCACCATCTGGGAGAAGGACTATGATATGAGGACCAAGAACTGGCAGGTCCGGTCGGTTTTGATAGAGGCGGAGCGGTCGGGGGCCGATCCCGGTTTGCTGGAGGAGGCCTGGGGCTACATGGTGAACGCCGAGGTGTCGGACCCCAGCGGCTGGTTCCCCCTGCCGGTCGAGGTTGAATGGGATTACAAAATGATGGACAGGGTCAAGAAAACCCTGGAGCGCGATCCGGCCCTGGACATGCAAGTGCTTTCGCGCCGCGCCGGAGAGAGGCCCGCGTGCACTGGCGAAGTTCCCGGGCCCCCGTTAAAGCTGGAGACCTGGGGCAAAGCCGCTGATGCAAAGATAAGCTGGGGCGGTTTGAAAGAGGCCGAGGGCTATTGCGTATCAGTAAAGTGGTCCGGCAAAGGCGATGGGGGCATAGGCTTTCCGTGGCAGGCAGACAGCATCGAGTACAGCCCGGCCATGATGGAGGACGTTGTCCGCACCATAAATATGGACGATATCAAGGGCAAGTCCATTCACCTGGGACTGACAAACGGCTTCATCGGCCTGGGCGGCTCCGACTACCTGGTCCGGGACAATGCCGCGGGATGCGTTGCCGCGGGCCTGTACCCGGACAAAAAGCAAATCGCCTTCGAGATAGAAAACGGCAAGGAAGAGGATTACAGCTTTCGTTTCTATCTTTTCCAAAACGCGGACCCAAACCTGGTGCTCGAGTTTGCAAACCGGGTAAACCGGGTGAGTCCTTGAGATTGTCGAGAATGAAGCAAAAAAGACAGCGGCTTCCCGGCTTTGTGATAAACGCTTGCCGGTCGCGCGAAGAGGTCCACGCGGTCAAGGCAAGGCTTCGCAAAGCCCGGCTTCACACCGTGTGCGAGTCAGCGCGCTGTCCCAATATAGTCGAGTGCTTCTCCCGGCCCACTGCGGCCTTCATGATCCTGGGAGCGCGCTGCATGCGCGGCTGCCGCTTTTGCGCGGTGGAGAGCGGCCTTCCCGCTGCGGTAGACCCGGCCGAGCCTCGCGAGCTGGCGCAGGCCGCTTGCGAGCTGGAACTTCGCCACGTGGTGGTCACCTCGGTGACGAGGGACGATCTCGCCGACGGGGGCGCAGAGCAGTTCGCGAAGGTCATCCGCGAATTGCGCGAGTGCCTTCCTTCTGCAAACGTCGAGGTCTTGATTCCCGACTTCCGGGGCGACAGGCAAGCGCTTGCCGCGGTAATGGAAGCGGGCCCGGACATTCTGAACCACAACCTGGAGACGGTGGCGCGCTTGTACCCGGTTGCCAGACCCCGGGCGGATTACCGGCGCTCGCTCGAGGTTCTCCGGGCCGCGGCTTCTATGAACGATAAAGTCGTCATCAAGAGCGGCCTTATGGTCGGCCTTGGCGAGACGAACCACGAGGTCATTGATGCTCTCCGCGACCTTTCCAAAGCGGGCTGCAGGATGGTGACCATAGGCCAGTACTTGCAGCCGCGAAAAGACAGGCTCGCAGTGGTCCGCTATCTTGATCCCTCCGAGTACGGCGAGTTCGAGAGAGAAGGCCGCAGACTGGGCATCAAGGTGTTTGCCGGTCCGCTGGTGCGCTCGAGCTATCTTGCCGACCGCGTGTTCGAGGAGCTTCAGGCAGGCAAGGAATCGGCGGGGGATGAAAAGAAAGGTGATTTGTGATATCAAAGACAGAAGAAATGTCTTGTCCGCCATCGGCCCTGCTGCCGGATCAATAGTCAGAGTGTTGGTTAAGAGTTGTATGAAACAACAGTAACAGGAAAGGAGAAGGAGTCATGCCTGAGCTTAACAAGGAAACCATCGGCAAGGAGTACCCGGAATCGGAGGTGGAGATCAAGCAGCACGAGACCATCTACTACGCAGTGGCGACCAATGATACCAACCCCTGGTACCTGGACGCCACCCGGGAACAGGGTATTGTCGCGCCTCCCATGTACGCGGTCAACTACGGCGGCTCCGCACTCGGCCAGGTCTTCTTCGACCAGGAGATCGGCGAGGGGTACATGGCTTTTCTGGTCCACGGCGAGCAGGACATCGAGTGGTTCAAGGCAGTAAAGCCGGGCCAGAAGGTAAAGACCAAGGGAAAGATCAAGGACATCATCGACAAGGGCAGCGGCGAGCTTCTGATGGTCGAGAGCACCACTACGGACGCGGAGAGCGGTGACATGGTCTGCCGGCAGGACTTCAACTTCTTTGTGCGGGGATACGGCAAGATGGAGAAGAAAGCCAAGACCCCCGAGCCGGAGGAGGACAGGAGCAAAGAGGCTTTCCAGGCCAAGGAAAACGTGCTCTACGGCCAGACATTCCTTTATGCCGAGCCTTCCGGAGACCATAACCCCATCCACGTCAACGAGGAGTTCGCCAAGAAAGTCGGCCTGGGAGGGATCATCCTGCAGGGGCTATGCACCATGGCTTTCTGTCACAAGGCCGTGGTCGGCCACGTGTGCGACGGGAACCCCCTTAAGCTCAAGCGCCTTTTCGTGCGCTTTTCCAAGCCGGTCCGCCCCGGCGACGAGATCACCGTCAAGGGCTGGTGGAAAGACGACACCACGGTTGGCTTCGAGGCATCCACCCAGAACGGCGAGATGGTCATCAAGGGCGGACACGCTGAACTCGGAGTGGTGGCTTTATAGAAAAAAGGGCTTATCTTGAAAATTGGACTGGCGGGCCGACAAGAGCGGAGTTAAAGACGTTTATGAAGAAGAGGAGGCGGAGTGTCTTCGTTTTGGCAGGTGTTGCGCGGAGTCTTTTTGCAGGCACGTTTCTCCGGAGGACCTGGCCCGATGGGAGCGGGAGAAACGCTTTGACATCAGGCGTATTACGATGAAGGGCGGATCATGGAGACCGAGGATTTCCTGCACGGCTACAGGATGTTAAAGGCCTGTAGGTTCCTTGCCGAGTGCGGCGGACAAATAACCACCTGCGAGATCTATTCCTCGCGACCCTCGATGTGTCGCAAGTTCGTTCCCGGCAAGTCCAAGCTCTGCCCGGCAAGGCGCAATAAAGAAAGTGAGAATGAAACATAGATATCCGGAACACTTCCATCACATGAGATGGAAGCCGTTGGACAGGCAAAAACATGGCGGATGAGAAAAATGGAAGCGCCGGCGGCGGTGAGGTTAAAAAGCCTTCCCTGCTAAGCCAGGCGCTTCCTTATTTGTTTACCGCGGCCATCCTGGTATGGGTTTTTACCGGATTAAAAAGCAACGTCATAAACGAACCCCATGAGCTTACCCGCGGAGAGTGGACCGCGCTGGACCACCATGGGATAAAGCCGGAGTCCATAAAGGTCAAGTCTGCCTCCGGAAAAGAATACTGCCGTTTCCAAGAAGGCAAGCCTGTCGGGCAAGGCTGTCCGCGGGGAGGCGACTTCCGTGTCCGGCCGGGCACAGGGGAACGCCCTGCTTCCATTCAAAGGACCGCGGGGTCACGCATCCCGCAGGGGGAGCAGGTGCTGGTCAGCTATGTAAAAGACGTGCGTTTCCAGGACCTGTGGGCCATTGTTGCTGCCGCCGACCTTTCTTTTTTCATCCCTTTAATGGTCTTGCACAGCCTGGTGTTTTTTATGGGCGACGTCTTCAGCTTCGGCATAGCCTACCGGTGGTTCAATGACGGCAAGTTAAAGCTTTCCGAGATCATGGAGGTCCGGGGCGCTCCCTACATAGTTCAGATAGGCATACCCACGCTCGCGGAGGTCCTTTTTCCCCTTTACATGTGGCGCGTCAAGAGGGTCCCCGCCACCGAGACGGTAAGCTCGAACATCTGGGCCATGCTGATGGATATCGGCGCTTTGTTTACCGCCCTCACTCCCGCGGTGGTCTACAACCTCTATATTGACAACGTCATACCCGCCATCGGCGGCGGCTGGCTTGTCGTCTGCATTTTTTTCTGGTTATTGTTTTTTTCAAACCTGGTTTTCTGGCACAGTCCGCTCCAGCACCGCGCTCGCGAGTGGATCGCCCGCGGCAAAGAAAAAAGCGACAAGACATCCGGGGTCCGGGAAGGTCTTGGCGGAGCTCTTCAGCTCCTTCGCACCTTCAGCTATGCGCGCCGGCACCATTACTTGCGGGCTTACCTTGCCAGGCTGATGATCCTCGCTTCCGCGCTGGTCAGCAACTACGCCGCCCTTCTGGCTGTGGGCGTACAGCCGGAGCCGACCCTTGCCGTGATCGGCGTGCCCATAGTGGTATTGAGCGTATTCCTGCCCATAGGCGTGGGAGGATATGGCGGTCCCCAGCTTATCGCCTGGTTCATCTTTGTGAAGCTTGGAAACGCAGGCACCGCGGACCAGATAATAGCCTACTCCCTGCTGTGGTCCACCGCCTTCCTTGCGGGCAGGGCAGTCATCGGCATGGTCTTTATGCCCGGCTTCTGGAAGAAATGTTTCTCCGCCAGGGTCACGGCTCCATGAGGCTTTTCGCCCTGTCTTTCAACTGCCCCCTCTCCAGCTTGCCGGTGGCAGAGCGGGGAACCTCGTCCACGATAAACACGTTCTTGGGCTTCTTGTAGCCGGCCATTTTCTCGCGGCAGTACTCGATGATCTCCTCCGGGCCAAGGTCTGCGCCCTTTTCGAGTTCGACCATCGCGGTTACTGCTTCTCCCCACCGATCATCGAGAACGCCGGTGACTGCCACGTCCCTGATCCCGGGATGCTCGAGGAGTATCTCCTCCACCTCTTCAGCATATACCTTCTCTCCGCCGGTGTTGATGATGGACGATCCCCTGCCGATCAGGTGGAAGTATCCCTGCTCGTCCACCGTGCCTTCATCGCCTATGAAGAACCAGTTCTTGCCGTCAATCTCCCGGAAATGGCGCGCGGTCCGTTCCGGGTCTTTCCAGTAACCGAGTGCATTGTAACCGCCGAAGATGAGCTCGCCTTTTTCGCCGGGCTTTACGTCCTCTCCGGTCACCGGGTTTATCACCTTGTTGACGTTTATCCCCTTGTCCACCGTCTGTATCTTGAGCTGTCCGAGCTCATCGTCCTCTGCGGAAGACACCTGGGCATAGGCGGCGCTGGTTTCCGTGCTTCCCAGCTCGTCGAGGATGATAAGCCCGGGATGCCGGCTGTGGAACCGCTTTTTGACCCAGGGAGAGAACCTCACTCCCGAGGATATGATGAGCGCGAGCGAGCTTATGTCGTAGCTTTGTCTCTCCAGCTCTTCGATCATGGGAATGGCAAAAGCGTCTCCCACGATGATGACCAGGTTGGCCTTATGACGCTCGACCTCGCTCCACAGCTCGGCGGGGTCAAAGGGATGGCTCTTGCAAAGGAATATGCTGGTGCCGCCCGCGGCGCCGATCATGGAAAAGGCGGTCTCGTAAGCGGTGCCGTGGAACAGGGGCGCAACCACCAGGAGCTTCATCTTGCCGGCCATGAGCCGGTAGTTGAGCTTGGACCCCAGAAGCCGCAGGGATATCCTGTCCGCCCGGTCGGACTCGCCGAGTCGTTCGACGATCCGTTTTGCAATTCCGCTTTTGAGCATTCCTTGGGTAAGGGGAAGGGGCAAAGTTTTTAAAAGCGGAGTGTAGGCGTCACTGGGCAGATAGGGCAGCCGCTGGATCAGCGGGCTCAGTGCGGTGATCATGATGGCGTCCAGTCCCCTGACGCGGTTCTCGTAATCCCATACCGTGCCCTTGGGGTATCCGGTGGTCCCGCCGGTATAGAACAGGAAGGCGAAGTCCTCGTTGGTCACCTTCCAGGGCAAAGCCGGCTCGGTCTGCGGATACTCGTTCATCAACCGGTCATATGATATGGTCTCCTCGTCGCTGTAATCTCCCATCACTATCATGTGCTTCAAAAGCGGGAGGTCGCCCTTTATTGATTGCAAGGTGTCAAGGTACTCCTGCTGAGTGATAAGGGCCACCGAGTCGGAGTTTTCGAGGATATGCTTTATCTCTGCGGCCACGAAGCGGGGGTTCACGTTTACCGGGACCGCTCCTGTCTTGGAGACCGCGAAGTACGATTCCATCCACTCGATGGAGTTGAAGCCGATAATGGATACGCGGTCTTCCTTTTTAATGCCCAGGTCGAGAAGTGCGTTTGCCAGACGGTTGGTCCGGTGATAGAACTCTTTCCAGGTAAGCTTTCGGTCGCCCCGGATCATGGCGGTGGTCTCGGGAACCGTCTCGGCGAGCTTTCGAAGTCTTCCTCCCCAGGTGTTGTCGTCCTTGTGTCCGTCCTTGTACTTGCGGCGGTAGTTTGCGAAGCTGTCCTCAATTGCCATGCAGGGCCTCCCTTCTTGGTAATGGTCAAATCATGTGCGAATATATAACAGATGGACCAGCGGATGCAATACCAGCTTTTCTCCGCGAGCTCCGGAGAGCCTCCATACCCCCGTCTCAAGCAGCACTCGCCGTATTCTTACTCCGGCAAAACCAGGCGGAACTTTCCCTGGACCAACGTGATACTTTTTTTCATCACTCTTTGCACCACTGTTTTCGCCGGAACTTACCTCGCCCACTTTGACCCGGATATATACCGCTTCTGGATCATGATCAAGTATCATCCCCGGCTCCTGGTCGACGGTCTTCCTTTCGCGGGCACGCTCATGGCCATCCTTATCTCCCACGAGCTCGGGCACTACATCTTTTCCAGGTATCACAAGGTGGACAGCTCTCTTCCCTTTTTCATTCCCGGACCCAACCTGGTGGGCACCTTCGGCGCGGTGATCGTCATGAAATCGCGGATTCCCCACCGGCGCGCGCTTTTCGATATCGGCGCCGCGGGCCCGCTCATGGGCCTTCTGGTTGCCGTCTTTGCCACGATACTGGGGCTTGTTTTCGCTGAAAAAGAGCTGCTGTATTTAACAGGGGGCAGGAATAACATGGTTGTTCTTTTTCAACCTAACCTGCTTCTAAAGATTCTCTTTTCTGCAGGGGGCCTTTTCAATCACGAAGGAAGCGGATATCAAAACGTCATACCGGTCATCAACAGTCCCCTGCTGGACGCCGCCTGCATAGGTTACCTGGTCACCACTTTGAACCTTCTTCCCATCGGCCAGTTGGACGGCGGCCACATATCCTATGCCGTGCTGGGCAGGCGTTCCACCTGGGTGGGGATGGCGGCTCTTGGAGTGATGGTCTTCCTGGGTGTCTTCTTCTGGCCGCCCTGGCTCTTCATGGGGGTCTTGCTTTTCGTTCTCATGGGCAGAAAGGGTTTCCAGCATCCTCCGCCGATCTACCCCGAAGTAGATCTCACGCCCGGCAGGAAGGTCATAGCGGTTACGGTTGCCGTCCTGTTCGTTCTTATAATTGCTCCCGAGCCGCTAGCGCTGGTGGGCATTTAACCGATTCAGGCGACCTCTTCTTCCAGATCGGCGATGGCTTTTTTCAGCATGGGGGTTGCCCTTGCCGGCACAGCTTGGGGGTCGAGGGTAAGCACGAGGTAGTACTCGCTGTTTACGGGCGTGGTAATGACTTGGAAGTTTTGGAGCATAAATGTCAACTGGCACGTTGCTCCCAGGCGGTTTTTTTGGGCCAGCTCTCGGACCAGGTCCAGTATGACTCCGTGATGCGCTCCCACCAGCTTGATGTGGAAGCTGGCCCCGTTGTTCCGGGGGTAAAAGACCACTGCTTCTCCTTCCCAGTCCGCGAGTATGGCGGCCCTTCCGCCGGGGGTCCGGGAAACCAGGTCTTCAAGAATTTGCTGCAGCCGCATCACGATTGTTGCCCTCCCGGAAACGGACGGACACGATCTTGGACACGCCCTGCTTCTCCATGGTCACCCCGTATATGGAGTTGGCTATCTCCATGGTGTTCTGGTTGTGAGTGATCAGGATAAGCTGGCTTCTTTCCGCCATCTCGTAGATGAGCTCCTTGAAGCGGGCAATGTTGACCTCGTCGAGGGCGGCGTCGACCTCGTCCAGCAGGCAGAAGGGCGAAGGCTTCACCTGGAACAGGGAGATGATGAGACCTGAAGATGTAAGCGCCTTTTCTCCTCCCGACAGGAGCGCGATGGAGTTGAGCTTCTTTCCGGGCGGCTGGGCGAGTATCTCGACGCCGGTCTCGAGTATGTCCTCGGTGTTGGTGAGCTGGAGGTAGGCTTTGCCCCCGTTGAACAGGCGGGGAAAAACCTCCTGGAACTTGAGGTTGACCTCTTCAAAGGTCTTTTTGAAGGCCCGGCGATACGCGGAGTTTATCTTGCCGATGGTGACCTCCAGGTTGTCCAGGGCCTGGATAAGGTCTGCTTCCTGGTTGGTCAAAAAGGAATGCCTCTCGCTTATCTCCTCGAACTCCTCGATCGCGGTCAGATTGACCTCCCCCATTCGGTGCAGCTTGTTTTTCAGGTCTTCCCGCGCGTTTCGCTTCTCCTCAACGGGGAAGCTTTCCGGGTCAGGCTCGGGCATGGATTCGAGAAGATCGGGCAGCTCCTGCGAGTGGCGGTCGCGCACGCTCTCCGCCAGGGTGTCCCATTTCATCTGAAGCTCGGACATGGAAAGCTCGGCTTCCATGATGCTGTTCTTGACCTGGTCCCGCTCCCCGTACTTCTCCTTGATATCGGATTCCATCTCCCGGAGCGTCCGGTTTTTGTCATCGTACTCTACGCGTTTGGCTTGTACATCTTCTTCCATCTGCCGGGACGCCCGGGCTGCTTCCTGTCTTTTTTGATTGGCTTGTTCTATCTCCGCGGCAAGCTCTTCCCTGCGCTTCACAGTATCGCCAAGCTCGCGGCTTCTCTTTTCCATCCCTGCTTCTATCTCTTCCCGGGATTTCACGAGCCTGTCGAGGTGCTGCTTGCGGGCTTCAAGCTTTTCTCTTAAAGCAGCCACCCGGACCTGGATTTCGGTATATGCTTCCCGCGACCGGTCGCGGCTTTTGCGAAGCTCTTCGAGATCAGCTTCCACCTTCTCATGCTCTTTTTCCAGGCTTTCCAGCTCGGCCTCTCCTTCCGTGATCCGGGAGCGGTGCTCGCTGGTCTCGGAGTCGAGCTTTTTAATGCCTTCTTCCGAGGACTGGAGCTCCATCTCCAGCGATTCCAGCTCCTTTTTTATGGAGTTATAGGTCTCCGTGCCTTGTCGCAGGTCTTTTTCCAGGTTGTTCTGTTCGATCTCGAGTTGGTAGGACTTTTCCCTCTTCTGCTCCCACTTGGTTGTGAGCTCCTGAATGCCGGATTCCATCCGGCGGATTTGGGCTTCGGTCTCATCTTTCTTCCGGGAGAGTTCGTCAACCTTTTCCGTTAACTCTTCGATTTCCCTTTTCTTAGAGAGGAGTCCGCCAAAGGAATCTTTGCTGCCGCCGGCCAACACCCCTCCGTCAAAGATGACCCCCTCTTTGGTCACCAGGGTCTGGGGTGCTGCAACCTCGGTCTTTATCTCGGCCGCCCGGTTAATGTCATCCACCACCAGGGCGTCTCCCACCAGGCTCTTCACGAGGGGAACGTACTCGTCTTCGCCGGATATTTTATCGCACAAAAGCCGGGCCCCTGCTTCCCGCAGCTCTCCGGGCACATGGTGGGGCGCCGGGCTGCTTGCTGCTTCCATGGTTACGAAGCTGCTTCTTCCGGCGTTCGCTTCCTGGAGGTACTTGATATTGTCGAGTCCGTGTTCCTTGTTCTTGACCACTATGCTCTGCAGCTTGTCTCCGAGCACTGCTTCCAGGGCAAGCTCATATTCCGGGTCTATCTTGATGGAGTCGGTTATAAGGCCGTAGGTCCCGTTGTGCCCCTGAGCCTCGAGCTGCTCCTTTCTCTCCATAATGGACTTTACGCCGCGCTGGTATCCCTCGAAGTTTCTCTCCATCTGCTGGAGGCTCTCCAGCCGCGATGATGTCTTTTGAAGCTCGGCAGTGGTCTGCCGGAGCCGGTCGTCAATAACCGCCTTGTCTGTCTTTGCCCGGTTAAGCTTTTCTTCTTCTTCTTTAATTTCCTGCTTCAGGGAGGATATGTCCTTGCGGATTTGATAGAGTTTTTCGTTATAGGAGATGTTTTCCTTGGCCTTTGCTTCAAGCTCGTTCTTTTGCTTGTCGATCCTCTGTTCGAGGCGGGCCTTCTTTTCCTCCAGCTCTTCTTTGCGGACGTCCGCCCATTCTATCCTTTCCTCCAGCTTGGTGATCTCGGAGCGGATGTTCTGCGTCTTCTTTTCAAGCTCCTGGGCGGAACCGGTCAGCTCGCGGCAGTCCTTCTCTTTCTGAGCTTTCCGGGCTTCCGCCTGCTCCAGGTTCTCCTGTTCGGTGCCGGACGAGGATTCAAGCTCTTGTACGTTACCGGAAAGCTCGGCTATCTCTTTTTCAGTGGACTCGTGCCGGCGGGACATTTCCTGTTTTTCGTCTTCCAGTCTGCGGCTGGTATCTTCCAGTGATTTTTTCTCCTGGTTTTTCATGGCCAGGTTGTTGTCTTCCCGCTCGACCAGGCGGGACGCCTCGACCGCACGGGACTGCACCTCTTGCAGCTCCGACTCTGCACGGGAAAGCTCTTCCTTTCCGGACTCCAGCTCTGACTGCGCCTTCTCCAGCGCGGTGTTGACTTCCAGCTCTTTATTCCTGAGCTCTTCCAGAAGCCGCTTTGCCTTGTTGTACTCTTTCCTGTACTCGGAGCCCTGAAAGGCGGCCAGTTCGAGCTCGATGTCCTTGAGTTCCTCTTTATACTTCTTGTATCTTTCCGCTTTCTTGGCCTGCCGGTTCAAGGAGTTCATCTGTCGGGAGAGCTCGGAGATGATGTCGCGCAGGCGGGTCAGGTTCTGGCGGGTGGACTCCATCTTTCGTTGGGCCTCGATCTTGCGGGCCCGGTACTTGCTGACCCCTGCTGCCTCCTCGATCAGGGTCCGCCGCTGCTCGGGCTTCATGGTTATGATCTCTTCGATCCTTCCCTGCTGGATGATGGAGTATGCCCTGGTGCCGGCACCGCTTCCCAGAAAGAGGTCGGTAATATCCTTCAGCCGACAGGGGATCCGGTTAATGTAGTACTCGCTTTCCCCGTTCCGGAACAGCCGACGGCAGACCTGGATTTCGCTGTAGCGGCTGTACTCGCCGGGGGCCAGTCCCTCGGAGTTGTCGAAAGTAAGGATCACCTCGGCCATGCCCACGGCTTGCGTATCGTCCGTGCCGTGAAAGATCACGTCCTCCATGGACTCGCCGCGAAGGTGCTTGGCGCTCTGCTCACCCATGGTCCAGCGCATGGCGTCAACCAGGTTGGACTTGCCGCAACCGTTGGGGCCGACTATCAGGGTGATATTGTCATTGAAGTCAAGTACGGTCCGGTTTACAAACGACTTAAACCCCTGCATCTGAATCTGCTTTAGCTTCATCTTCCAAACCCCTCAGCTTGTTTGTATCTTCAAGCTAGCAGATTTTTATAAAGATGTCAAAAGAAAAAAGCCTCAAGTTATGTTAAAAATTACAGAAAAGAGCAAAAACAGCAAGTTATGATTATGCCTTATAGCATTAAAACAGGGAATGAACTGTGAAAAATTATTTTATACAATTAATTCAAAGACATAAAACCAAACCAGTGTCCAGGAACGGAACACAGGGCTTATCTTATTGTAAATAAACATTAAAAAAATTTTTATATCAAAATATATGTATATCTTTTTGTCTTTTTGATTAAATTATATAGTGCCGGTGAAACGCCCGCGGTCTATGTATTGCCCGGGTCACCTCGGAGCGGCGCATTATTTTCTTCGTTCAGGGCACGGGATGGTCCTGCACCATGGCCTGATAGCGTTCTTTTAGAGTCGGTTTATTTTGCCATCCCTTTTTCTTGATGTATTCGTTGATCTTTTCTCTTCTTTTATCCGGGTCCGGGTGGGTGGAAAGGAGTATCTTCAGGTCCTCTTTCTTTCCTTTGCTGAGTTTCAACCGGTTGAGGAAACCGCGTAGTCCGTGGGGGTTATAGCCCAGTTTATATATGTTCTTGGTAGCGTCATGGTCAGCCTCGAACTCGTCTTTCTTGGTATAACCTTTCCTGATGAGTATCTTCCAGCCGGCATCGGAGACGTTCTTCAGTATCTCCGCCTCCTGTGCTGATATCTCGCCTTCCTTAGTTGCGAAGTCCAGTCCGTGGTCGAGCATCACTCCTCCGAGCTTCTGTTTTTTGACTTCTTTTTCTATGTGACGGTTGGCCACGTGGGCGATCTCGTGGGCCAGGACCCCGGCGAGCTGGGTCTCGTTATCAACCAGCTTGAGAAGCCCCCGCGTCACGAAAATGTATCCGCCCGGACACGAGTAGGCGTTTACATTGTCGGTGTCGAGGATTGCGAACCTGTACTTAATGTCGGGTCTTTTGGAGTAGGGAACCAGCGACCTTCCGAGCACGTTCACGTAATCGTTCCATCTGTCGTTTTTCCATAATCCGCCGAAGTTCTTGGCCACCTTGGCGGCCAGCACCCTGCCGGTGGCCCGCTCTTCAGGATATGTCCAGGGCTCGGCAGCCTCCTTGGCGTCCTTGGCAAAGTCGATGACGTCCTCGACTTCGCCGGGCAGCTTGAACTGCGCGGACACGTTACCTGCGCCGGAAAATACCAGGCCCGCCAGGAGCATAGCTAAAACCAATCCTTGTCTTGTCCCGTTCATGATGTCCCTCCTTACTTGTCCTGGTAGGGCCCGAGCTTGCCGGCCTTGAGGAAGCGCTTATGGGTTTCCATGCTTACCTCGTAGTTCTCCATGTAGGACACTGCTTCCCAGTCATAGCCTTTGTCACCCATCTTCTCTTCAACGTCCACGCCCCGAACTCCGGTGACTTCGGTCTTCGGGTCGCCGGGCTCGGCATCGTCATCCCAGTCCACGAACACCGACTTCACGCTCTTCCAGAACCAGCTCTCCTCGTCAGCCTGGGCCAGAGTCCCGGCCAGGCAGACCATGAGCAACACTGCCGCCGCCAAGGCGGCCAACCCAACAGCCCGTGGTCTTCTCATCCTGTTCCTCCTTGTAAGATGATGGCGTCCCTTAGAGAGGTTTCTTATCCTCTCTCCCTGTTTGCGTGTATCAGATATTCAGTCCTTGCAAAGCGCCTCGTAGACCATGTCCATAAGGTACTTTACAGCAAGCTCGTGCCTGCCCGCGTGTTCGCGTGCCAATGTCACGTCCTGGAAACAGGGGGTCACAAGCGTTCCTGCGCCCGCTTGCAAGGCATCTTCAAAACGGGCGCGCACCAGGTGGCCGGCGAACTGCGGGTCCACGAGATTCAGTCCTCCTTCCCAGCCTATAGGGGGGGCATTGTCGAGCTCCTCCCCAAGGGGGACGGTCTCGATACCTGTCGAGCTTAAAAGCCGGCGCACGTCCGCCGAAACCGTGGAGTATCTGCCGAGTGCAGCGGTATCATGGACCGCGACCGGGCCCTGCACCGCGCCGGATAGGTCAAGCTCTCCGAGCTTTTCTTCCACCGCCTGAGTAATGAACATGATCCGGCTGCGTTCGAGCGCGTCGCTTTTCAAAAGCGCAAGCCACACGTCAGGGTCGGCCACGATCACGTTCTTGAACCCGGCAAGGTCGTTTATCCACGAAGTATCGGGCGTAAGACCCAGGCTCTCCGCCACTCCGCCGATGGAGCCTTCCTCCGCAAGCGCCGGCTCATATCCCAGCCTGTAGAGGGTCTCGATCACCCGGCCCGATTCCTCGGCATGGCGCCTAAGGAGAGGGCCGAGCACCAGGGCGGTGTCGCTGTCCGCGGCTGCGCCTTCCAGTGGAACGGGCTCGCCGTAGATGTTGCCGTAAGCCTCCAGGTTATCGCGGGCGATAAAACAGGCCTCCGGAAGGACCTCGGGAGCGACCCTCCAGATCATGGACCGCATGGCTCGGGCAATGCTTGCTATGGGCACTCCCTCCGGGCAGACCGGCTCGCACTGTCCGCACACCGCACATAGCAGAAGCGAGTCCGCGTCGTTGTAAAGGTCGGGATAGGAGCGGCTCGCCGCACACGCGATGTGCTGCGGACCCAGGAACCGGCCGTTGCTTATTTCCATCACCCGGCAGGATGCCGGGCAGAGCCCGCACGCCACGCATCCCTCGAACCGGAGGGACTCGCCGTGTTCTTTCTCGGACAGACCGTTGATGCGGTCCTCCTGAAAGTAGCTCAAAAACAGCTCGGCCTGGTCCTCTTTGTCCCGCCGCAACAGGGACCGGAGGATATGGAGGTTAAAGTTATAGCCCAGTACGGCAATGGATTTCAATCTGGCCAGGTCCATGGTCGGTCCTTTTTAGAGCATTATAACATAATCCCGGTTTTACAGTGCATTAATAAGCAGTAGGGATTTCGGGCAGTATCCAGGCAAAGAAGACCCGCAGGTAATCAAAGAGCCCCAAGAGCATGAGATTTCCCAGGATGATGAGTATGACTCCGGCCCCGATCTCGATCTTGTGGAGGTGTTTTTTGATCCTGTCGAACAGCTTGAAAAAGGTGTCCATGGCCAGGCCGGTCAACAAGAAAGGTACGGCCAGCCCTATGGAATATAGAATCATCAGCCCTATAGCCTGGAAGACGGTTTCCTGTTCGGAGGCCATGGTCAACATAGTGCCCACAATAGGCCCCAGGCAAGGAGACCAGCCGAAAGCGAAAGCCATCCCCAATAGAAAAGCCCCGGTGATGGAGCCTCCCTTGCCCCCCTGGAAGCGCCACTCCCGGTCAAGGGCCCCGATACGGAGGACGCCGATCATGTAAAGGCCCAAAAGGATGATCACCTCTCCGGCAAGCCTCATCAGGATGTCTTTATGGCCGGAGATGGCCGACCCCAGAGCAAAGGCGGTGGCGCCGCCAGCAATGAAGATCACGGTGAAGCCGCCTATAAAGGAAAGCGTGCAGTAGATGATTGGCAGGGTGTTCTTGAGGGAGTCATCTTTGCCGTCGGACTTTCCCATCTCCGAGAGGCTGACGCCGGATATGTAAGATATGTAGCCGGGAACAAGAGGCAGCACGCAGGGGGTGAGAAAAGATACAACTCCCGCGATAATGCTCCCCAGGTATATAGGCAATCCCTGTATGTGTTCGATCATTTACTTCACCATAAAACCGGCTGTGCCCGGCGCCTTTGATTATGCCGCTTACAAAAGATACATGAAAGCCAACAAGGTTTCAAGGCAATGGAGCTTGCTCCTTCTTTCCGGGTATATTAACTTCTCATTTATGTCGGATTGCTCTCAGACTTTGGTCAGCATCATCGGCGGCGGTCTTGCAGGTTGCGAAGCCGCGTGGAGACTGGGAAGGAGCGGAGTTCCGGTCGTGCTTTACGAGATGAGGCCCGGCAAGTCCACGCCCGCTCATCAGACCGCGGAGCTTGCCGAGCTGGTGTGCTCCAACTCCTTGAAGTCAGAATCTACTGCCAACGCTTCCGGTCTTTTAAAGGCGGAGATGGAGATACTTGACTCCCTGGTGATAAAAGCTGCGCGCGAGACCCGCGTGCCCGCCGGAAGCGCGCTGGCAGTGGACCGGGAGAAGTTCGCAAGCCGCATTACCCGGGCGGTATCAGAGCTCGACTGCGTTCACGTTGTGCGGGAAGAAGTTACCGAGTTTCCGCGGGAAGGGGTCGTTATCATAGCTACGGGGCCGCTGACCTCGGACGCCATGGCAGATTCCATAACCCGGGTCACGGGGGAGTCGCAGCTTTTCTTCTACGACGCTGTCGCGCCCATAGTCCATGCGCAAAGCATTGACACGGACGTAGCCTTCCGGGCATCCCGCTACGGAAAAGGCGGAGACGACTATATAAACTGTCCGCTTTACGAAAAGCAGTATTACGATTTTATTGACCAGCTTGTAAAAGCGCGCCGCACCCCGCTGCGGGACTTCGAGGACCCTGTTTATTTCGAGGGGTGTCTTCCCGTCGAGGTCCTGGCGGAGCGCGGCAGGGAGACCCTTGCTCACGGTCCTTTGAAACCGGTGGGCATTGTTGATCCCGCCACCGGGAAGAGGCCCCATGCAGTGGTCCAGTTCCGGCAGGACAACGCAGAGGGCACGCTCTACACCATGGTGGGCTTCCAGACCAGGCTGGCCCGGCCGGAGCAGGACCGGGTGTTCCGCATGATACCCGGACTGGAAAACGCCGAGTTCGTAAGGTGGGGAAGCATCCACCGCAATACCTACCTGAACTCGCCGGGCATCCTCGGCCAGGACCTTGCGCTTCAAAGCGAGCCCCGCGTGCTCTTCGCCGGACAGATAACCGGAGTGGAAGGATACCTGGAAAGCGCGGCAACCGGCATCATCGCGGGAATCAACGCCGGCCGCATGCTTTCCGGCAAGTCCCCATTCATGCCCTCTGCAAAGACCATGGCAGGCGCGCTCATCCGCTACATAACCGATCCGGAGAAAAAGAAGCTCGAGCCCATGAACGCCAACTTCGGAATTGTCGAGCCTCTGCCCGGAAAACATAAAAAAGCGGAGCGCAAGAAGCTGCTTTCCGAGAGGGCCCTCGAGGCCATGCGGGAAGAAGCAGGAAGGGCCGGAGTTTAACTTTCGACTTCAGCGTTATAGAATTAAAAAAATGCGCTGAAATGTTTTTCGAAAACAGCAAGGAGGGAAGAAATGATGAAATATCGGCCAATATTGATCCTGGCGCTTTTGGTTACCGTGTCGGCCACTGTGGCCCTGCGGCCGACCAGTATCCGTTTGAACTCGGTACTGGTGGTGGACCTGGGAGGAGACATTCCGGAGACCGTTCCTTACAATCCCTTGATGAGCCTTATCCAGGAAGACAAGCTCCTGGTGTTGGACAAGCTGAAATGCCTGGAGGGGGCTGCTTCGGACAAGTTAATCAGCGCGGTGGTGGTCAAAATCAGCGACGTGGAGTACGGCTTTGCAACTGCGCAGGAGTTCCGGGACGCGATCCTGCGGTTCAAGGAGAAGTCGGGCAAGCCGATATACGCCTACCTGGAGGTTGAAGGCGGCGGCAACAAGGAGTATTACATGGCGAGCGCCGCTGACAAGATTTACCTGAGCCCGGCTTCCAACCTGAACCTTACCGGGCTTTCCGTGTTCCGCTTCTACCTGGGCGGTCTCTGGGACAAGATATACATGGACATGCAGGTAGACAAGATCGAAGAGTACAAGAGCTTTGCGGACATGCTGGACAGGAAAGACATGTCGGACGCTGAGAGAAGGATGCAGAATTCCCTGCTGGACAGTCTGTACTTCCAGTTCACGTCGGATATAGCGAACGGCAGGGGAGTGAGCCCGGACACGGTCAAAAAGTGGATAGACGGAGCGTGGATCATCCCGGAGAAGTACGTGGACGCAGGAGCCGTGGATGGCATTGCCTACCGCGACGAGGTGATCGAGATGCTGGCCGGCAAGAGTCCGGACCTCGTGGCAGGTGAGAAAGAGTACCTGGCGTACGTCGAGTCCCGGCAGAAGACCTTCGGCAAAAAGAAGGTTGCGGTCATATTCGGGGTGGGCAGCATAATCCACGGCGAGCAGGAGAGCTCTCCTTTCTCGTCCATGCCGGTCATGGCTTCAGAGGACATGGTGAACCTGCTGGAGAAGGTGATGAAAGAGTCCGACATTGACGCGGTCATTTTCCGGGTCAACTCCGGCGGAGGTTCCGCGCTTGCTTCCGACCTCATATGGAGGGCCGCCCAGCGGGTGAAAAAAGAAAAGCCCATTGTGGTGTCCATGTCTGATTCCGCGGCGTCGGGCGGATACTACGTGTCCTGCGGAGCGGACGCGGTCTATGCCCAGCCGGGCACACTTACCGGTTCCATCGGCATCCTTACCGCCCACCTCTCCATAGGGAAGATCCTCGACAAAATAGGCGTAGAAACCGAGACCCTGCAACGCGGCGAGTACGCCACCATGGACAGCTTTCATCGCAAACTGAAAAAAAAGGAGATGGAAAGGGTCCACCAGAGCATCGCATCCACTTACGACCTTTTTCTGAAGAGAGTCAGCCAGGGCAGAGGACTTTCCAAGGAGCGGGTGAACGAGATAGGCAGAGGCAGGGTATGGACCGGCGTCCAGGCCGAGGAGAGGGGACTGGTTGACGGGCTGGGCGGATACCGGGCCGCACTTTCCGAAGTCAAAAAAAGGCTGAACATTGCTCCTGACGAAGAGGTCGTACTTCTTTACAAGCGGGAGCCGGCGTCGCTGTGGGACATAATCACCGGCAAAGCGGGAGACAGGTTCCAGGGCATGCTTACATCCTCCGAAAAGAAGATACTGAGCACACTCCGGATTTACGGCATGTACAAGCCCGGCCAACCTCTGGCGATCATGCCCGGCCCCATGGAGGTGCGTTAACATCGAGACGGGGATTATAAGATGAGTGACAGACCCGCATTGTTAATCGTTGACGACGAGCCCGGCATTGTCGAGTCTTTGACGGTGGCATTCGAGGACGACTTCGAGGTCACAGGTACCACCGACCCGGAAGAGGCAATGGCGGTTTTAGGCGAGCGCGAGATTGCGGTGATTATCGCGGACCAGCGCATGCCCGGCATGAGCGGCGTCGAGCTTTTAAAGGAAGCCAAGGCGATCCAGCCGGACGCGGTGCGTCTTATCCTGTCCGCTTACACCGACATGGAGGACCTGATCGCCGCCATTAACGCGGGCGAGGTCTGGCGCTACCTGGTCAAGCCGTGGGAGCCTCATGAGCTGCGGCTCACCGTGAACCAGGCTGCGGAGAGATATGGCCTGGTCAAGGAGAACCGGCGCCTTCTGCACGAGCTCCGGGAGGCCAACGTCCGCCTCCAGGCCGACTGCGAATCTTTACGCGAAGAGGTTGAAAAGAAGTACGGCTTTGAGGAGATCGTGGGCAAAAGCGACGCCATGGAGAAGCTCTTCCAGCTCCTCCGCCGCGTTGCCGACTCGCCGGTGACCGTGCTTATACAAGGCGAGACCGGAACCGGCAAGGAGCTTATCGCCAAGGCCATCCACTACAACTCTTCCCGCCGGCGCAACAAGCTGCTTATCCAGAACTGCGGTGCATTGCCGGACAGCCTCCTGGAAAGCGAGCTGTTCGGACACAAGAAGGGCTCTTTCACCGGCGCGGTGGAAGACAAGAAGGGGCTGTTCGAAGATGCCGACGGCGGCGCGGTCTTTTTGGACGAGATATCCGAGACCTCGCCCGCCATGCAGGTCAGACTCCTCCGCGTGCTCCAGGAAGGCGAAGTAAAAAGGGTGGGGGAGACTGACACGCGACAGACCGACGTCAGGACAATAGCAGCGACCAACAAGAACCTGGAAGAGCTGGTAAAGGAAGGCAAGTTCCGCGAAGACCTCTACTACCGGCTGACCATCGTGCCGGTGGATATTCCCCCCCTGCGGGAGAGGAAAGGCGACGTGCCCCTGCTCGCCAATTACTTCATGGAGCGGGCGCGCAAGAAGTTCGGTCGCGAGGTTACCAGGATAAACGAGCAAGTGCTGCGGCTCTTCGAGGCTTACCCTTTTCCGGGCAACGTGCGCGAGCTCGAAAACGAGATCGAGCGGGCGGTGATGATGGCCGAGGGGGAGGAGATAACCGAACGCGAGCTTTCCGACAAGATCGTCCGGAACCCGGTGGTGGACAGCGAGGTTTCCGAGACCGGCGAGCTCATGAGGGCGGTGGACAACTTAAAGCGCAGGATGATCGGCGACGCCCTGGAAGAAGCGGGCGGCAACAAGACCAAGGCAGCCCAGAACCTGGGCCTGACCAGGCAAAGCCTCCAGCAGATGATGAAAAGGCTGGGGATGGAGTAACCTTGTGCTGAGCGACTAAATTAACGTTGACCGGCGGGCACACATAGACAGGCGCCCGCTCATGATGTTAAATGACACAAACTGTACGAGCGACTTTAGTCGCGACTGAACCCGCTTGCACAACAAATGACAGCCTGCACGGATGTTTTTGGGGGAGGATTAGCTTAATGAAGAAAGCCTGGATTGTAATCGCGGCAGCGGCCCTGGCGGGGGTCATTGCTGGCAGCGGCGGCGCATTACAGGAGCAGCCCGACTGGGAGAACCCGGATATTATCGGCATTAACAAACAAGAGCCGCACGCGAGCTTCACTCCCTATCCGGACCGGGCGGCCGCCTTGCAAGGAGGGGCCTCGGCGCGGGTCATGTCCTTGAACGGAAAGTGGAAGTTCCACTGGTCAAAGGCCCCCTGGAACCGGCCGGAAGAGTTCTACAAGCCCGGTTTTGACGCAGCCGACTGGGACACTATCCCGGTTCCTTCCAACTGGCAGATGGAGGGGTATGGCACTCCCATCTACACCAACTATACCTATCCCTTCAGAAAGAACGCGCCTAGCGTGACCGGCCGGCCGCAAAAGTCGTGGACCGCCTACGACGCCCGGAACCCGGTGGGGTCATATCGAACGAGCTTTAGCGTGCCCGACTCATGGAAGGACAAAGAAGTATTCATGGTCTTCCACGGCGTGGAGTCCGCGTTTTATCTCTGGATAAACGGCGAGAAGGTCGGCTACTCGCAGGGGAGCAGACTGCCGGCGGAGTTCAATGTGACCGGGTTTTTAAAGCCGGGCGAGAACCTGCTCGCCGCAGAGGTATACAAGTGGTGCGACGGAAGCTACCTGGAAGACCAGGACTTCTGGAGGCTCGCCGGCATCTATCGCAACGTCGAGATTGTCGCCCGGCCGAATCTCCATGTCAGGGATTTTTACGTCCGCACCGACTTTGACCAACAGTATGCTGACGCAGACCTTGAGCTCGAAGTGGAGTTCAAAAACCTGGAGAGCGAAAGTAAGAATGCCAGGATCACCGCGAGCCTGCTTGACGACGCTGGAGACAAAGTTTTTGATGACCTTGTAAAGAACCTCAAGGTGGAAGCAGGAGGAGAAGAAGCCGTAACCTTTACAAAACACGTTTCCAGTCCCCGCAAATGGTCCGCGGAAGTCCCCTATCTGTATCAGCTTCTGATCACCCTCCAAGACGAAGAAGGTGAGGTTATCGAGTCCATACCTTGCCGGGCCGGCTTCCGGGAGACGGAAATCAGGGACGGCCAAATCCTGGTCAATGGAAAGCCCGTCTACTTCAAAGGAGTCAACCGGCACGAGCACGACCCGGACACCGGCCATTACGTAAGCCGGGAGAGCATGATCCAAGATATCAGGATAATGAAGCAGCACAACATAAACGCAGTGCGCACCAGCCACTATCCCTGCACGCCCGAGTGGTACCGACTGTGCGACAAGTACGGGTTATACGTTCTGGACGAGGCCAACATCGAGTCCCACGGCTATGGAGTGCACGTGCCGCAGCGAACCTCTATGGGGCCGGACTACAAGGAGCAGCACGTGGACCGTATCAGGCGCATGCTCGAACGCGACAAGAACCACGCAAGCGTGTTCGCAGTGTCGCTCGGCAACGAAGCCGGCATCGGCACAAACCTCTCTGCAGAGCGAAGCTGGGTGAACGAGCACTATCCCGAGTTCCCGGTGTTCTACGAGCAGGGACTGGGAGTGCACAGCGACGCGCTCTGTCCCATGTATACGCCTCCGGACAACCTGGTCCGCAACTGGAGGCTTTTCGGGTTCGGCAAGCCCATGTTCCTTGTCGAGTACGCCCACTCCATGGGCAACAGCGTCGGCGACTTCAAGGGCTACTGGGAGGTCATGGAATCGCACCGCTTTTTGCAGGGCGGCTTTATCTGGGACTGGGTCGACCAGGGATTCCGCAAGCGTACAGAGGACGGCGAGGAGTTCTGGGCTTACGGCGGCGACTACGGCGACGAGCCCAACGACGGCAACTTCTGTCTTAACGGTCTTGTCATGCCGGACCGCAAGCCCCACCCCGGCTTGAAAGAGGTCAAGAAAATATACCAGGACATCGAGGTCGAGCCGGTGGATTTGAAAGCGGGCAGAATAAAGGTCATCAACAAGCATTTCTTCCGGGACCTTTCTTTTGTGAAAGGCGGCTGGAGGCTGACCGAGAATGGCAGGCTTATAAAGTTCGGTGACCTGCCAAAGCTGGACATCGGGCCCTGGAGTTCGCGGGAGCTGACATTGAATATAGAGAAGCCGGAACTGGAGGAAGGGAAGGAGTACCACCTGCTTTTGATATTCCACCTGATGGAGAACAGACCGTGGGCAAAGCGTGAACACCTTCTGGCCTGGGAGCAGTTCAAGATGCCTTATGACGTTCCCGAGGATGAGCCTGCCGACCTGGCCTGCATGCCTGCGCTCGAAGTGGCTGACAATGCCGATCGGGTGGTTATAAAAGGCGACGATATCAAGGTCGTAATCGGCAAGGAAATCGGCGCGCTGGAGTCGTTGGTGTACAAAGACCGGGAGCTGATAGCAGGCCCCTTGCTTCCTAACTTCTGGCGGGCTCCCACTGACAACGACCGGGGGAACTTCATGCCCCTCCGGCAGGGAGTGTGGCGCGATGCAGGCAAGGACCGCAATGTCACCGGCGTAAAGGTCAAACATGCCGACCCTGCACAGGTCACCGTCACCATTGACTCAGTGCTCTCCGCAGGGACGTCAGCGTATCGCACTGTCTATACCGTTACCGGCGACGGCAGGACAAAAGTGGAGAACGAGTTCCGGCCCTCTGCCGGACTTCCCAACCTGCCCCGCGTGGGCATGCAGATGCAGGTTCCCGCCGAGTTCAATACAATGTACTGGTTCGGCCGGGGCCCTCACGAGAGCTACTCGGACCGGAAAGAAGGCGCGATCGTGGGCAGGTACACCGGCAAAGTCGAAGAGCTGGTCCACGATTACAGCTATCCGCAGGAGAACGGCAACCGCACTGACGTGAGGTGGGTCAAGTTCACTGATGAAAACGGCGCCGGCCTGCTGGCGATTGGCATGCCGCTTTTGAACGTCTCGGCATGGCCCTACACCCAGGAGAACCTGGAAGAGGCCGTCCATACCTATGAACTCGAGTACACCGGCGACATCACCGTAAACCTCGACTACAAGCAGATGGGGGTGGGCGGCGACAACTCCTGGGGGGCGCTTCCCCATTCTCAGTTCAGGCTCCAGCCCCGGCCCTACAAGTACGGCTTCATACTCGTGCCGACGGGGATTGAGTAGTGTTTTTCAAAAAACGCGATTGCGCAACAGCCGCTATCTGATCATTGCATTTCGCTTACAACCGCGCTGTAAGCGGGCTTTATGGGGACGGGCCGGTTCCGGCTTTTCTTGCCGGACTCGATGCTGGTGAAAAGGCAGGTCGCTTTGCCGTTCTCGATAAGCAGGCTGGGCCGCTCGCGGCGGTCGGCGTGCAGAGACGTTCCGTCGTTCCAGGCGATATTGTGGTCATATGCTAACGCCGGCTCGACAACCTTCCAGCCCTTGATGCCGTCATCCGAGCTTATGACGGCGCCTCCCTTGGTGTAGCCGGTTATGCCGCCGACGTTGTCCTTCAAGAGGGTCATCTACCTGTCGCCCGCACGGCAGATCACGGGATTATGCGCCATGGAGCTGTCCCACCGGCCCGGCGGTCTTTTGTCGATTATCTTCCCTTGAAATCGGTAAGGGCCCTCCGGGGTCTTTGAGCTTGCACGTACGATCTCCGAAAATCGCAGATGCCCCGAAAACGTTGTCCATTTTGGCCAGCGGGAAGCAAAGACATGGCAGGTATCGCCAACCTTGATCACCAAGCGTCGCCTTGGCAACTTATTGAGTAAGCCGCTGGAAGTAAAGCATTTGCCTTCCGCCGGCAGAGCGTCCGCGCCTCCGATAAGACCAGCCCCTTAAACTCACCGCACTAAGACATCGGAAGTTCAGACAAAACTCTTTTCATCGCGATATAAGCCGCACGCACGATTCTCTTCTATCCCCCGAGAAGCATTTGACAAAGCACTATGTAACCTGCTTCGGGTGTGTCCATCACCATCTGGCCGGCCGGCGGGTCATCATGGGGAGGCGTTCAGCCTGTGGCTTTTCCACCCACGAAGTATCGAGGACGAAACTGCGTGGGCCACCCGGGAGGCAATGCCCACCCAATATGTCGCAGGTCCAAGTGCAAGAGCGAAGGGGGATTGAAAAGAGGAGGAAGGCATTGGTGGAAAAGCTTGACAGAGCACCAGGATCACGGTGGATGCTCGCTGGTTAGCCGGCTTTCATTCCACACTTTTACCGGGCTCCTCTTACGGTTGATGGTTTGGGGGCGGATTTTTTCCTTTACTTGAGCTAAGGCTGGCGATGATGGAGGCGGCAATGATCACGGCTATAATAACGAGCGAGAGAAGCGTGGGTATATGGTATACCGCGGCCAGAAGCATCTTTACTCCCACGAACCCCAGCAGGAAGACCAGGCCGAGCTTTAAATATTTGAACTTGCCCATGATGCCTGCCAGTGCGAAGTACAACGAGCGCAGTCCGAGGATGGCGAACACATTGGAGGTGAACACTATAAAGGTGTCCCGGGTCACTCCGAAGATGGCGGGTATGGAATCCACTGCGAACAGCACGTCGCTGCTCTCCACCATGAGGAGCACCAGGAACAGGGGGGTGATGGAGTGCTTTCCCTGTACGCGGGTGAAGAACTTCTGTCCGTCCAGGTCTTCGGATACGGGATAAAGCTTGCGGGCCAGCTTGACGACCCAGCTTTTACCGGGGTCCCGCTCCTTGCCGCGGGTTAAGAACATCCGCACCGAGGTCACGATAAGGAAGGCCCCGAACACGTAGATGATCCACTCGAACCGGTGAATAAGCGCCGCTCCCCCGGCGATCATGAGGCCCCGCATGATAAGCGCGCCCAGTATGCCATAAAACAGAATGCGGTGCTGGTACTCTTCCGGTACCTGGAAGTAGGAAAAGATCAGTGCGATAACAAAGATATTGTCCAGGCTCAAGGACTTCTCGATAACATAGCCGGTGAGAAATTCGAGGGACGCCTTTCCGCCGCTCGCCGCGCTGGATGCGTGAGTGCCGATGTCCAGGAAGCTGTGCTCATACATGAAGTAAAGCCCGGCGTTGAAAACAAGCGCCAGCCCGATCCATACTCCGCTCCAGGCCAGGGCTTCCTTGTAGCTTATCACGTGGGGTCCCCGGTGGAACACGCCCAGGTCAAGCGCCAGCATGGCGAGGACAAAAACAATAAAACCCGTCCAGACAAAGAGTTCCATATCGGTTTCCCGGCTGTAAAGACTGTGAGGCCGTTTAAAAAGCTGAAATCATATGAGCCAAGAAGACAGGATATAAAAACACACCAACGGTGCCGCACGAATGGAGATGATTTCAGAATTTTTCAGGCGAACGTATTTTAAGTCTCCATAGCCTGTCTAAGGAGGCTCTCAACCTCTCCCTTTTCAGGAAAACGGCCCAGCGACTTCTTCGAGAATATGCGCCTTCCATCAAGACTGACCTCGAAGTCGCCGGTCGCGCCCACCTCATAGTCAGCGTCCATCTGCAATTTCTCCCGGATAGACTCGGCAAGGGCGACCGCCCTCGGCCGGTAACCTCATCTGCCGCAATAACTGATGTGAACCTTCATTCGATCTCTTCTCCTTTTACTGAATCATCAGCAATATAAACTTACATTCTTTATAAAGTAGTCAAAGACAAGCCCTGCCGCAACCTCCGAGTTAATTCAATGCCGGGGTCGTGATAAGACGCTTAAAATCCCCTCTTTTTTTCCCGCATGTAAGAAAAGACAAATTAGACCCCTTAGATCAGTAAGTTATAGAACAGAAGGATCGGCTGCCGAAGAAAACAAAATTGCTTTTTTAAAAAACAAAGCCTGGAGAGAGAGCACTGACTCATATACAACGATCGTCTCTTCTTCAGAAGATTCTTTTTTTATTAAGGTAAGTTGGCGTGCCGATTAACCTGCCGCCCGCCTTTCTTTCAGTCTTGTTCTTCTTGCCTTTTCAAGTCTCTCACATTCTTTCTCATTTCCGGGAACAGTCCCGGATTTCAGACTGGAGAGCACAGCGGCCTTTTCATATAAGCCATTGAAATAACAGCAAAATTTTTTTAGCTGCCTTTGGTACGGCTTTTGATATCACTAATTGGCAAGTTTCAACGGTGCTTATGGAAAGGAAAAAAAGATGAACCCAGTAAAGCAAAAAAAGCAATTAAACAAAAGCAACACACGTAGAAGGAGGAGCGCCGCTGACAGTTTGACTCGAGTCATCAATTTGAAAAGTTTCTTTGCCCCAAACCAAAGCCAAGCCGATATCGAGGAAAGGAGGTGATATATGAATTTAAAAACCAACCATCTTACGAAGGTTTAAAGGATATAAGGAAATTCAGCAAAAAAGGAAAATAAAGAAAAAATAATTTTAAGGAGGACGAAAAAATGAGACAGAAAGTGACATTGGTTTTTTTAAGTGTGATGATAGTTGCCGGTATGATACTGGCAGGATGCGACGCCCCCATGAAATCCCAGGACTTCGAGTCGGTAATGGGCAGTTGGGACGCAGCCAATGCGGAACGGATCACCCTTGCAGGGTACACCGTTGCTAATCCGGACTCAACCCTAGCATCAATTGACGTGGGAGAGAACGGTACGGAGGACCTGCTTCTGGGAAATGATATGGGCATGCTCTGGGCCGTCATCAATAATTCCTTTACCGGAATCTCCACCACTGATGACAAGATAATGACCTTCTGGGGCGGGCCCCGCTCTCCCCTGTGTGCAGATGAGCTCGTTGACGTGGGAGACAACTCCGCGCCGGATATGGCCGACTACGATAATGACGGTGAGCTGGAGGCCCTGGTCGGCAATGCCGAGGGCATGATTTACTATGTGGAGGTCATTTCATATGAAGATATGAAGACAAACTTATTTCCTGCTGTAGAAGAAGGACGGACCATCATGGTTCCCGGCGGCTATGCCGTACCCACCAGTGGCGATGTTGTCGGCGATGAACTCATCGACATGGTGGTCGGCGCCGGAGACGGCAGAATTCACGTTTATGAGAATGTGGGCAAACCTGATACTCCCGTGCCCGCCTACTGGGGAGAACTGAGCATCGATGTGGGCAACCGGGCCGCCCCCGTCCTGCAGAACCTGGATGACGACCCCGAGCTCGAGATGGTAATCGGCAATGCCGCCGGCGAAATCTTCGCCTGTGACGGGATTGACTCCATGTGCTTCAACCTTGGCAAATTCGTGGAATCGAACGCCAACCCCACGGTGGCCGACTTTAACCATGACGGACTCTGGGACCTGGTCATCGCATCCGGCAATGGAAAAGGATGGTTTGTTCCCGGCGTCAGTTCTGAATAATTCCTTCTCTTCCTGATTGGACATCTTGTCCCATCCCCAAGCGGGCCGGCCATGAAAATGGCCGGCCCGAATTTTTGTCCAACTGCCGCTTACCGGATTAATCGGCTGTGTTTTTATCAGCAAACGATCATGTAGCGGCGTTCAAGCCTCCAGCATCCTCTGCGCAGCGTATTTGCCCAGGCACAGGGCCAGGAGCACCACCGGCGTTCCCAACTCGTCGGGGACCACGGAGCCGTCGCACACGTAACAGTTCTTGATCCCGGTTTCCAGGTTGGTGTCCGTTACGTGCCCGATGCGGGCGGACCCGCCGGGATGGGCCGCCTTGACGGGCGAGGTGAAAATGGAAGACGGCTTGCAGCCCGCTTTTAAGAGAATCTCCCGGGCCTTTTCGTCTCCCGATTTCAAGCGCTGTTTGACCTCCGGCTCCATTCCCTTTTTAAGCTTGCCGTTCCTGTCAATCGTACCCGACACCGGGTCTTTGACCTTGGTCATGATGCCCAGGGTGGTCCGGACCCGGTGGAGCTGGTCCAGCCGCGGAGGCATGACCATACCCATGGAAGAAAGCTGGAGCATCCAGGGCTCGGCCAGGTCGGTCATCATGAAGCCTTCCTTTTCGTGGAAGTCCCAGGTCCCGGCGCTCATGGGAATATCGTAGACGGAGCCCTTTTCCTGACCCGGCCGCTGACCATAGGTGAACAGCAGGGGGTCGGAGAAAAACCCCTGCCCAGCTTCGTCTATGCCCGAGCGCTTGAGGATCACCGGCGTGCCCAGTCCGCCCGCGGCGATCACCACCTTTTCCGCGCGTACCTCGACCTCGCCGTCGGGGCCGCGGCCGCGGACGCCGGTTGCCGTGCCGTTTTCGCGGAGGACCTCGCTAACCGGAGTCTTGGTCAACACCTTCATGCCCATGCCCTGGGCCTCTTTCACGAACTCCCGGGAGGTCCACTTCGCTCCCCTCTTGCACCCCAGCATGCAATCGCCGCAGTCGCGCTCGCACTTGTCCGGGTTTATGAACTTGGGCAGAAGCTGCCAGTC
>CAYQTK010000031.1:3812-31540 GCA_964420375.1 uncultured bacterium | reverse complement strand
TAAATAAAGCCGAGACGGCCCCAAAAGGCTTTTGACTTTTTACGAGGGCATCAAAAGTAGATTTATTATATTTATAAGTCGGGCATAAACCCGCTTCCGTCCATGATGCGATTTACAGTCTTCATATTCAAAGTTCTCGGGATACTCGCCTCATTCATAGCCGGCACCTTCCTGTTCTTGGTTATATCAGAAGTCCTCAGCATATGGATTAAGCTGGTCCTGGACATGCCGGTGTATACCACGGGCGTTTACATCTCGTTTGCCGGGGGCGCGCTTTTTTCGGCATATGTTTTTTCCATCCTTTTCGGACGCAAGAAGTGGTGGAAGGTGTGTGTGCCCTTGTTCGTTTTTCTTCTTGCTGCTGCCGTCTTTTTCATGGTAATCATCCGGGCGGGGCCTGTTTACGAGTACACCGGCTCGAGCCGGGAGGAGATAATCGAGACCATAAAAGACGAGAAGAATCCTCCCACCTTCCTGCTTTCCATTAACAGCGAGGCCCGCAAGGTACATGCCCTGACATTGGACCGGCCCAAGAAGACGTTTTACCTGGACAGAAAACCCGGCGAGCCCCTGTCGTTTGCCGCTGGAGCGCCGGAGCTTACGGACCGGAAGATGCGGCTGGAAGTGGCTGCACTGGTCTCAGCCAACGTCACTCATCCGATATTTAAGACCCCTCCACTAGACCCCGACAAGTGGAACGAGTACACCATACCACCCGAAAAGCTGAACCCGTCAATGCAGAACTTCCGCATCCGCATGCTAGCGGAAAGCGGCGGAAAGGAAGCGCAGCCCCTGGCGTTCGTTACCGAGCTGGAAGCCCTGCACGACTTCAAAGCGCCCAACGTGGTGGTGGTCATGGTGGACACCCTGCGCGCCGATCATGTAGATGCGAAGACAGCGCCGTTTCTCACAAGCTTCATGAAAAAAAGCGTGGTCATGGAAGAGACCATGGCGCCGAGCTCCTGGACCGTGCCTTCCACTGCAAGCGTGCTCACCGGTCTCTATCCCCACCAGCACGGTTACATCAGCAACGCCCACATGGAGTTTAAAAAGGTAAAACTTATCTCCGAACATTTTCAGAGCAAGGGATACCGGACCGGAGGTATATCCGGCAACCGGCTTATTGACGAGCGTTACGGGTTTGCGCGGGGGTTCGACCGGTTTATCTCTTTGGGAAGGATTCAGTATAATTATCTCAACTCGGGCGGAATCCTGACGATCCATGCCAAGGACTGGATAGATAGAGACCAGCAAAGGCCTTTCTTTCTTTACCTGCATTACATGGACCCGCATTTTCCCTATCTCGCCCCTCCGCCGGACACCTTCATGGGGCTGGAGGGGATTTCTAAAAAAGTCAAATCATTGTATGCCTTTTTCCAATATGATAATAGGGACTTCACCAACAAGTGGCTCATAGACCATCCCGAAGCTGTGCCGCTGGTCATCTCCCGTTACAGGGGAGAGATACGCTACTGGGACCGGCAGCTTGAAGACCTGGTAAGCTATATCAAGAAGCAGGGGCTGCTTTCCAACACCATCATCGTGGTGGTCTCCGACCATGGTGAGGCCTTCGGCGAGCACGGCAACTACCGGCACGGGAGCTCGCTTTTCGAGGAGGAGGTCCACGTGCCTCTTGTCATCTTCGACGGCAGGCGCCCGGTTGCTGCGCGCATCAGGACGCCGGTATCATCCATCGAGACCGCAAAGATAATCACCGGCATGGCGGGCATGGAGCCGCCGCAGGCATGGCATGGAAGGACCATCGAAAAGCTTTTAGAAAAAAACCCGGAGCAAAAGAACCTGGCTGCCGTGCTTTCCTACCGCCACTTCCATCCCATGGAGGGGGAGACGGAAAGCGTCAAGGTTTCGCTTGCTGCACGCAGGGGAGATAAAAAGATCATCATCAAGTACGACGACCGCACCGGCACAAAAGAGAAAATGCTGTTTAACTTAGCCGAAGATCCCCATGAAAAACAGAACCTGTGGACCTATCCGGAAAGCGAAGAGCTTCCTCTCTATAAATGGATGACCGGCTACCTGCCCC
This sequence comes from uncultured bacterium, assembly GCA_964420375.1. Taxonomy (GTDB): domain Bacteria; phylum RBG-13-61-14; class RBG-13-61-14; order RBG-13-61-14; family DATKZS01; genus CAYQTK01. Next base: position 29,496 of record CAYQTK010000031.1, on the reverse strand, counting down.
CGCCGGACTCGATGACCTACAAGCCCGAAGAGAAAAACAAGCAGCTTGAAAAAGACCTTAAAGCCCTGGGATACGTGCAGTAGATATCATCGGCGCCTCCTGGACAGGTCTTCATCTTATAAACAAGCAAACACCAATTCCAGGTATTAAAGCTCATGGTTTACCGGGCTGGCCCTCGCCTGCACAGGTGTAGTGTTGATATAGAGGAGAGATAGGGATACCCTAAATAAGCAATGCTCGTAGCGACATGAAAATGCGTTTTGCAAAGATAATAATCAAAATTTTCATCTCCCTGCTTGTGTTCGTGGCCGGGTTTATCCTGTTTGGGGTGGCAGCATTAGTTTTCTCCACTGGGATCCAACACTACTATGACCTGCCACTGATCAATAACGGGATTATTCCCTGCTCCATAGCAGGCGGTCTTATAACTACCGTTACCATGATCTTTTTCCGCAGTGGCAGGAAGAAATCCTGGAAAGCGGGTCCGGTCTTGTTCGCGCTGTTGCTGGTTGTTTGTATCTTATATAATGTGCTCCACCGGAAAGAACCGTTTTACGAGTATATCCATTCGAGCCGAAACAAATTAATCGAGACGCTGCAAAAACAAAAGGCTCCGGCTCCATTCTTTTTCTCCGTAGACAGCGACTCCCGCTTCGTACAGACTGTGGCCATTGACAGGCCGCGAATCTACAGCCCGCAACGGGTACCTGGAGAAGCCCTCGAGTTCTCCGCAGCGTCACCGGATTTGGAGGGCCGCAACATCCGTCTCCAAGTGGCCGCCGTTGTCAACAGCAACGTCACTCAACAAATATATGAGACTCCCCCCTTGCAAGCAGACAAGTGGAATCACTTCACCATACCAGCAGAAAAATTGAACCCCTCAATGGAGAGTCTCCTGGTCCGGCTTGTCATAAAAGAGCGTGCAAAGAATGATTTTCCACTGGTCTTCATTACTGATCTCGAAAGAGTTAAAAGCTTTTCCGCCCCCAACGTGATAATGGTCATGGTGGACACTTTTCGGCCTGACCATCTCGATCGTGAAACAGCTCCCTTTTTATCCGCACTCATGCAAAAGAGCGTAGTCTTTGAAAACACCATGGCACCCTGTTCATGGACCCTGCCCTCCACCGCGAGTGTGCTTACCGGCCTGTACCCTCACCAGCACGGGCACATAAGTAAGACACGCAGTAAGCTCAAGGACGTTTACATGATCTCCGAGAGCTTTAAGTCAGCCGATTATAAAACTGCAGCCATATCGAACAATATGCTCATTGAACCGCGCTACGGTTTCGCACAAGGGTTTGATCAGTTCATCTCCCTGGGAAAGCCCCGCTACAATCACTTGAACTCGGGCAAGATATTGACACTTCGGGCAAAAGAGTTGATAAAAACATATGAGGGGAGGCCCTTTTTCATGTATTTGCATTACATGGACCCGCACTTCCCTTATCTTGCTCCTCCGCCCGATACCTTCTTTCAACTCCGAGGAGGGCTATGGGAAAAAATCAAATCTTTCTACTCTTTCTTAAAATACGACAGCCAGGTTAATTCAGAAGACTGGCTCATGGACCGTCCTCGGTTTATACCCCTGGTAATCGCCCGCTATCGGGGCGAGATTCGTTACTGGGACCGGCAGCTCGAAGACCTGGTAAGTTATATAAAGAGCCGGCGAATGCTTTCCAACACCATCATAGTGGTGGTCTCCGATCACGGCGAAGCGTTTGGAGAGCACGGCAATTACTTCCACGGCAACTCGCTTTTCCAGGAGGAGGTCCACGTGCCTCTGATCATCTACGACGGCAGGCGCCCGGCCGCGGCCCGTATCAAGACCCCGGTCTCTTCCACCGAGGTTGCAAGAATAATAGCCGGGATCGCCGGAATCGAGTCCTCCCCCGAATGGCATGGCAGAACTATGAAAGGGCTGTTAAAAAAAGATAATTCCAATGAGAGAATTGCCGCCGTCTTCGTACACCAAATCCACAAGGTCTCTTTCGCGGCGCGCAAAAAAAATCAGAAGATCATCATCAACCACAACACCCGCACCGGCACAAAAGAAAAGCTGCTCTTTAACCTGGCAGACGACCCCCATGAAAGACGGAACCTGTGGACGTATCCGGAAAGCGAAGAGCTTACCCTGTATAAATGGATGACGGAGTTCCTGCCGCCGCCGGACTCGATCACCTATCAGCCCGAAGAAATAAACAGACAGCTCGAGAAAGACCTCAAGGCCATGGGATACGTGCAGTAAATCCATACAACGCTCATGATGGAACTCGCAAGTCATCAGGCGGGAAAATGAGATCAAAGCAGGTCGAGGATTTCGGAGACGTTATTGAGAAGTGCGTCCGGACTTTCCATAGCAAGATCGTCATCGCTTACAGGTCCGCCCTTGATTGCTATGATCCCCATGTTCGCGGAGCGGGCCGCCCGGACGTCCACGATGTGGTCGCCCACGTAGACGGCTTCTTGGGGGGAAAGCTTCATCTTGTCGAGAAGAAACAGCAAGGAGTCGGGCTCGGGCTTGGCGTTCTCCACCTGGTCGGCCCCCGCCACTTCCTCGAAAAAGGAGAGTATTTCGAGTCTTGTCAGGATGGCTTGTATCTCGGGACCAGACTTGGTGCTGGCCACTGCAAGCCGGAAGCCTTTACTACCCAGCGCGGGGATGGTATCCCTGACTCCGGGCAGAAGAAAGCTTCGCTCGGCCATCGCTCCTTCGCGGGCCACCCGCCGGAACTCGTCCCGCCGGGCAAGAGGCTCCTTGCTCCCGTAAAGCTCAAAGGTCTGTTCAATGGGTATGCCTATCCGCTCTTTGATCTTGTCCGGGGAAACCTCCGGCTCTCCAGCCCGTGACCGCGCTCGGTTAAAACAATACACAATGCCCTCGCTGGAGTCGAGGAGCGTATAGTCAAGGTCGAAGATAATGACTTTAACGGATTGGAGATTCATTTCATGGCCCTGCTTTTTTTCACGCTTTGGATGGAGAGACGCCGCATGGAACAAAATCAAGCGTCTCGCTATCATAACTGTAGGTATTATAAGTCCAAACCTTTCGGGATTAAAGTTTTTGAGGACAAGCTCTTTATCTCGACGGTTGTTTTCCCGAAGAGATTTTAAGAAAGGCCGTACCTTTCGATTGAGGATGAAGTTGGTTAAAATAAGAGACAGGAGGACGGGATGATGAAACCTCAGCAATACTTTTTGAAGTATTCGTTTGTCCTGAACCTGGTGTTGATATTCCTTATCGCGCTGGTTATATCCGACGTGGGCAACACTTATATAATGCACCGGCTGGTCGGCCCGATGACCGCCGATCCGGTGGAAGCAGACGAACCTGAGGTTGACGAAAGTGACTATAACGCTCCGGTTGACGAGGTTATCTCGCGTAATCTTTTCGGCGCGGTCATCAAAGAGGAAGTCGAGACCCCTGACGTGGCTGAGGGCGACACTTCGGATATAAAGGAGACCAGCTTACGGCTGGAGCTTGTCGGCATCGTTTACGAAGGGGAGGACAGCCCCCTGAACTTCGCCACCATCAAGAACCTGACGGAGCAGGAGATAAATCTCTACCGGAAGGGAAGCGCGATTAGTGAGAACGCGAAGGTGGAGCGCATAGAAAAGAAGCGCGTCCTTATTGTAAGGAACGGCGAGTTGGAGGAGCTTCTGTTTCCCGAGAAGCCCTCGGGGAAGGTGGCCTCAAACCGGTCCCGCCGGGTACACTCCGCGCGTCCCGACAGGAAAGGAGACCGCGACAGCAGAGGCAATGACATCACCGAGGGGATCGAAGAGGTGGCTCCCGGCGAGTATCGCCTGAAGCGGGACGCGATCAAGGACGCACTTGATCCGAACAACCTCGCCGACATCCTTACCCAGGCCCGTACTATCCCCAACCGCAAAAGGGTGGACGGCAAGACGGTAATCGACGGTTTCCGCATCTACCGTATCCGTCCCAACAGCGTATTCGACAAGCTGGGTCTCCAGAACGGCGACATCATCAAATCCATAAACGGCCAGTACCTTGACAACCTGGACACGGCCATGAACATGCTGCAGGCCCTGCGCAAGCAGGACAATTTCTCCTTGAACATCGAGCGGAGAAGGCGGGACAAGGAGTTCAACTACGAGGTGGAAGACTAATGTTCTGTCAAGCGTTTTTCGTCGTTTACAAGATGTATTTTTTGTGCGAGCGACTTTAGTCGCGACTTAAGTTGCTCTCCCACGATGCGTCACTGTGGGCTTAACAATACACCGGTTGATTTGGCATTTGGGGGTCGAAAAGGTATCATATACCCCGCCGGTGACTTGAAAACACCCGGCAGGGTTCCTTACCATAATCCACTACAGGTTGAGGTGGTGTTTTCAGCGTGCCCGTTTGCAGTTATTGCACGCAGTTCGAGTGGGCCAAAGATACGGCCGGGCCGGAACAGAGGCAAGGGAGTAAGAGGTTGATACAAAGGTCGAGATGGCTTCTTTTGTTGGTTATGATTGTGGCGGCCTGCCTGCACAGCGGTATGACGGTGTACGCCCAGACCGCTACAAAGGACAATCCCATCGAGGTCCGGGAGGACAAAGTCCATATCAGCTTCCCGGAGATGGACCTCGAGACCGTGCTCAAGAACTTCAGCGAGATCACGGGCAGAAGCTTCGTGCTCGAGAAGATGCCGAAAGGAAAGGTCTACACCATAGGGCCCATCGGCCCTATCGAGATACCCAAAGAGGAGGCCTTCGACTTTTTCGTGTTGATCCTCAACATCAGCGGATACCAGGTCGTGGAGACCTCGGTGACAAACGTGTACAAGGTGATCCGTTCCGCGGACGCGCTTCCCGAGAACATCCCGGTCTACGGTCCGGGCGAGTCTCCCGAAGCCCTTAACGAGCAGATGGTGATGCGGTTTATAAGCCTGGATTACGTTGCAGCCGAGGAAATAGCTCAACAGATGAGCAAGCTGGCATCCAAGGGCGGCGGACAGATCATAGCCTACGAGCCCACCAATACCCTTATTATCGTGGACACGGCGTACAACATTGACAGGATGCTCAAGATAATCGGTTTTTTGGATGTGCCTTCCCAGGAAGCCGAGATGGAGATCGTTAAGCTGAAGTACGCGGAGGCCGGCGAGATCGCGGGCATCCTGGAAAAAATCTATGGAGACAGCTCGGAAAGCCAATCCAAAAGAGTGGCCACCACCCGGCAACGGAGAAGTCCTCCCCGGAGCAGACGTAGGCCCTCTCGTGAGAAACAACCTGCACAAGCCGAGGTGGTAACAGCAGGGAAGGCGGCAGTCAAGCTCAAGATAATACCGGTCGAGCGCATCAACAGCCTGGTCTTCATCACCGACCGGAACACCCTGGAAGAGATCAAAGAAACCATTGCCAAGCTGGACATAGACGTGGGCACGACCCAGACCATCCACGTATATTACTGCCAGAACGCTGAAGCATCCGAGTTGGCCGCCACCCTCTCGGGGATCGTGGGGGGAGGAAGAAGCGGTGCAACCGGCGCTAGAACAACGGGCGAATCAAAGAGCACGTCCGCCTCACGTTCCGCTTCCCGCCAAAGACCCGCGAGCCGTACTACTTCCCGCTCCACTTCCTCTTCCCCCCGCTCATCAAACACCGCGGTCATCAGCGGCATACTAAAAGGAGAGATTTCCATAACCTCGGACGAGGCTACCAACTCGCTTATTATCGTGGCCACTCCCCAGGATTATGCGCTTTTGCTTAACGTAATAGAAAAGCTTGACATCCCCCGCAGGCAGGTCTTTGTGGAGGCGGTGCTTTTAGAGGTCACCTATAACGAGTCCAAGGCAGCGGGAACAACCATTCATGGAGCTTCTCCTTTGGAAGACGAAGGCATGCTGCTTGCAGGTACCGGCTTCGGAGATGTGAACTCCATGTCTCTGCTGTCTTCCATATCGTCTTCAGGAGGAAGCCTGGCTCTTCCCAACGGCATAACCGTAGGAGCTCTGGGACAGCCGGTGGAAATGGAGACCCCCGGCGGAGAAAGCGCACTGGTGGTCCCCTCTGCAGGTATGGTGGTAAAGCTTTTGGCGTCAACCTCCACCGTGAACGTGCTCTCCACTCCTACTCTGCTGACCACCGACAACGAGGAGGCATCCATCGAGGTCGGACAGAAAATTCCCGTGCCCACCGGACAGACCGTATCAACCGGCGGCTTCTCCAATGTGAGCATCTCCAGGGAATCGGTGGGAATAAAGCTGCAGATGACTCCTCAAATCAACGAGAGCGACAACGTAAGGCTCACCATATACGTGGAGATATCCGGAGCCGTCCAGTCTTCTATGGGCATTGACGTGAACACGCTGGGCGTTACCACGTCCATCAAGACCGCGGAGACCACCGTCATTGTCAAGGATTCGCAGACCATAGTCATCGGCGGACTTATGGAAGACCGGAAAGAAGAAAGCAAAAGCTGGGTCCCTTTCCTGGGTAACATACCGGTTGTGGGATGGCTCTTCAAAAGCGCCAACCAATCCAAGAACAAGAGCAACCTTATCATTCTCCTCACTCCCCATATAGTGAAATCAAAGGACGACATCAACAGGGTCCGCAAGAAGATAGAAAGTTATTACCGCGGAATGATGGAACAAGAACTTATCGAACCTCCTGACTACGTCGAGGATTTCATACAAGACTCTGAAAAAGAAACCAAGCAGCCAAAAGACAACTCCAACTGGAGATGGACCAGGCCCGAAAGCGAAAAAGAGTCTGAGAAGACCCAACCCCGCTCTGCCACAACGGAGGATTCCGCTCCATGAGTTCCGTCATTACCACTAAAGAGGAAGCCCGAAAACACGGGCAGCAGGCCGTGCGCAACTCCTACCTGGGAGAAATATTGCTTCAAAAAGGCATCATAAATGAACAACAGTTGGCCGGGACCCTCTCCACTCAGCAGGAAAAAGGCGGAAAGATCGGACAAGTCCTCATGGGCAGCGGAGCCATCAGCGAAGAGGACCTTTACAGCGCTCTGTCCGAACAACTGGGATTAAGGTATGAAAAACAGCTCGCCGGCATGGAGATAGACCCCGAGCTTATAAAAGATATTCCTATTCAGTTCGCCAAGCTGAATGCCATGGTCCCGCTAGAAAAGAGGAACGGAACGGTAGTGGTGGCAACATCAGACCCCTTAAATCTTTTCGCCCTGGAAGACATGAAAAAGGTCCTCAAAAACGATATCGAGGTCGTGCTGGCTGCGGAGAACAAGGTCATCCAGGCAATTAACAACGTGTATGACCGGGCGTCAGTGACCGCGCAGGGGGTCATGGGAGACCTCGAGACCGAGAACCTGGACCTGCTCGCCCAGGAGCTGGAAGAACCCGAAGACCTCCTTGATGTCAACGACGAGGCCCCCATAATCCGGCTGGTAAACTCGCTTCTCTTCCAGGCGGTCAAGGAGAGGGCGTCGGACATCCACATCGAGCCGTTCGAGAAAGACCTGGTGGTAAGGTTCAGGATAGACGGAGTGCTCTACGAGATACTGCGTCCTCCAAAAAGGTTCCAGAGTTCCATCACTTCCCGCGTCAAGATCATGGGAGGACTGAACATAGCGGAGAAAAGGCTTCCGCAGGACGGAAGAATCCGCATCAAGATAGCGGGAAAGGACATTGACATCCGGCTGTCAACCCTGCCCACCTCACACGGCGAACGCATTGTCATGAGGCTTCTGGACCGGGAAAACATCCTCCTCTCAGTGGAAGACCTGGGGTTTGACCCCGCTCAGTTTTATCGGTTCAACGACCTTATTAACCGGACACACGGAATCATACTGGTCACCGGGCCCACCGGCTCCGGAAAGACCACTACTCTCTATGCCGCCCTGAACCGGATCAATACCCCGGAGAAGAACATCGTCACCATCGAGGACCCGGTCGAGTACCAGATACAGGGAATAAGCCAGATACACGTGAACCCCAAGATCAACCTCACGTTCGCCAACGGGCTCAGGTCCATTGTGAGGCAGGACCCCGACGTCATCCTGGTGGGCGAGATCAGGGACGCTGAGACCGCGGAGATAGCGGTCCAGGCATCGCTGACCGGACACCTGGTCTTCTCCACACTCCACACCAATGACGCGCCCAGCGCGCTTACCAGGCTGGTCGAGATGGGCATAGAGCCGTTTCTTATTTCCAGCTCTTTGCTCTCCGCCATTGCCCAGCGGCTGGTCAGGGTCCTTTGCAAGGAATGTAAACTTCCGGACGACCCCGATCAGAAATCGCTGCAGGCTACCGGCCTGAGTGATAGAAGCGAGCACAGCTTTTACCGGCCCAACGGATGTCCGGAATGCCTTAATACGGGTTTTGTGGGAAGGAGCGCCATCTACGAGATGCTGGTGGTTGACGATGACATCCGGGAGATGATCAACAAGAACTCCGACTCGAACTCCATAAAACGGAAGGCCCGGGACAAAGGAATGTTGACCCTGCGGGAGGACGCCGCCCGCAAGGTGCTTAACGGAGATACATCCCTGAGCGAGATCGTCCGGGTGACCCAGGAGGACATCCTCTAAAAGACCTTCAAGGACCGCTCTGCAAAATGCCAGTATTCGCCTATAAAGGTTACACTTCCAAGGACCGGAAAATCAAAAGCGGTCTTATTGACGCGGAAAGCGCCAAAGTGGCCCGCCAGAAGCTCCGGAAGCTGGACATATATCCCATCGAACTGGACCAGACCGTTGAAAAGGCGCAGGAAGCCAAGCGGTCCCGGAGCCTGTTCACAATGGGCGGCAAGGTCTCGCCCCTGGACCTGTCAGCCATGACTAGGCAACTCGCCACCATGATCAACGCGGACCTGCCCCTCGTCCAGTCACTGTCCGCGCTCACCGAGCAGGTGGGAAACCCCAGGCTCGCCCGGGTACTAGCCGAAGTCCGCGAAGCAGTCAATGAGGGGGCCTCTCTGGGAGAGGCAATGGAGGCATACCCCCGGGTCTTCTCCGACCTCTACGTAAACATGGTCAAGGCGGGAGAGCAGTCCGGCGCCCTCGATATCGTGCTGGAGAGGCTCTCCGACTTCACGGAAGGCCAGGCAGACCTTCGCTCCAAGATCAAGTCCGCAAGCATCTACCCCGTAATGGTGCTGGGAATCATGCTGATGGTTTTAATCGCCATGTTCTGGTTCGTTATTCCCAAGATATCCAAGCTGTTCGAACAGACGGACCAGGCACTGCCTCTTCTCACCCAGGTAATGATCGGGGCTTCGCAGTTCGTGGCGGGATGGGGAGGAATCATCTCTTTATTCGGTATTATCGGCTTTCTCATTCTCTTTCGGTACTATGTAAGGACACCAGAGGGAAGGCAAAGATGGGACTCCTTCAAGCTCCGCATTCCCGTTATGGGCTCCCTTATCCGGAAGATAGCCATAAGCAGGTTCTGCCGGACCCTGTCCACCCTGTTGAGCTCGGGCATTCCCCTGTTAAAATCTCTGAACATAGTCGAGAAGGTGGTGGGCAACCGGGTGTTGGGCAACGCCATCAAGGACGCCCACGAGAACATCACCGAGGGAGCGTCCATTGCAGACCCGTTGAGGGCCAGCCAAGTCTTTCCGCCTTTCGTGCTCCAGATGATAGCTTCGGGGGAGCAGGCGGGAGAGCTCGAGTTCATGCTCCAGAAAGCGGCGGACGCCTTTGACCGGGAGGTCGAGAACTCCATTGCGGGCATAACTTCGCTGATCGAGCCGGTGATGATACTGGTGCTGGCCGGCATGGTGGTGATCGTGATCCTGTCTTTCCTTATGCCCATTCTCAACCTGACCAGCGGAATAGGATGACAAGGCAAAAAGGATTGAAACCGAAACCTTCACGAAGAAGTCAAAACAGTGTGTGAAATAGGTAGTGCCCGTTGCGAAACGGAGGTTTAATTTACTTTTGCGGCGCTGTTTTGCAACAGGCACTAGTGCTTTGTCACACGAAAAAAGGGGAACGGATCCAATGAAGATCGCGGTATCAGCCGCTCGCACGATTATTTTCTATTCCCCAAAAAGCTTTTGACAAGACACTAGGTATATCTAAGCTCTTGGGAGGATGAAGCTGATGAAGAAAAACCGTAACAACGAACGACGCCAAAAGGCTGCGCAGGGTTTTACCCTGATCGAGATCATGGTGGTGGTCATGATCATAGGCATGCTGGCCACGGTGGTAAGCGTGGGAGTAATGGATTACCTGGACAAGGCCAAGCGCAAAACAGCGGTGCAGCAGATCAAGGCCCTTGAACAGGCCTGTAACTTCTACAAGATGGACAACAACCGCTATCCCACAACCGAGCAGGGGCTGGAAGCACTGGTACAGGAGCCTACATCTCCGCCGCAGCCTCCGAACTACAAATCAGGCGGTTACATCGATCACGTGCCTCTCGATCCGTGGGGATATGAGTACCAGTACTACAATGACGGGGGCAAGGCGCGTATAGTAAGCTACGGGCCCGACGGAAAAGAAGGAGGGGACGGGGAAAACGCCGACATAAAAAGCTGGGACCTGCAGGCCGAGATGTGAAGCTCGTCCCGTAACCAACCCGGCAGGTACCGTTTAAGTCGTATAAAAAAGCCGCGCAAAAAAGCGGAGAAAAAGTGAGACATCCCGATTACATCCGGCAGAGAAAAACCGCAAAAGCCGGGTTCACCCTGGTGGAGATAGCACTGGTTATCTTCATCATCGGGATCATGGCCGCCATGATCGTTCCCCGTATCGGCGTAATGGAAACCGTTCATTTGAAGAGCGCCTCACGAAAGCTCGCCGGAACCATCAGAATGACCTATAACACGGCTGTGCTGACTAAAATGCCCCACCGGATGGTGTTCGACCTAGAAGAACACTCTTACTGGGTCGAAGAAAAAGCGGGCGACGAGTACGTGGCCTCTGCGTCGGAGATACTCGGGAAAAAGTTTCTGCCCCCCACCGTATACCTTGATGAGGTAAGCGTTATGGATCGGTCCTGCTCGACCGCGTGCAAGGCTTACCTGTACTTCACTCCCGGAGGATACGTGGAAGAAGCCGAGATTTATTTGGGAGACGAAAGTGGCGAGATGGCGTTTACCCTGCTTACGCGGCCCATGGTGGGAAAAGCCGCCATTGTTCCCGGCATAGTCACCCGCCAGGAATGGCAGAAGATGGAAGGCGAGTATGAAAGGCACTGACCGTCAAAAGGGGTTCACACTTCTGGAGGTCATCGTGGCCATGGCCATACTGGGCGTTTTCATGGTGCCCATCTACGCCCAGATCATCAACGGCTTCGAAATGGCCAAGGCCACGGACAGAAAGGCCAAGGCCCTCAGGCTGGCCCAGGACAAGATGACCGAGCTTTCCATGCTTCCATTCCCGGAGGACGAAGAGGTGGTGGAAGGCGATTTCGGAGACGAGCATCCCGACTACTCCTGGAAGATGGAGGCCATAAAGACCCCGGACCTCCAGATGATGGAGGAGATCATGCCCGCACTGAAAGCCATGGAGGTCCACCTGTACGTGTATTGGGGACAAGTCGACAACAAGAGATCGGTAAAGCTCAGCACCCTGCGCCTGGAGTGATCCGTGACAAGCCGCAGTCCCAGCCAAGGCTTTACCCTCCTCGAGGTGCTGGTGGCCCTTGCCATCGCTTCGGTCTGCCTGGGACTGGTGGTGGTCAGCCTGAACCAGGCATTTGAAGCCAACGAAGGTATAAGGGAACACATGGAGCTTCAGCAGAACCTGGACCAGAGCATGGACCGGATGAGGAAGCTGATCCAGTCGGCTTACATGTCTCCACATCAACCCAACTATGAAAACCACCTGTTTATCACCCATGACACCTCACGATCCAATGAACCATATGACGCCATAACCTTCTCCACCATGGCATACTCCACTTATAAGATAGACGCCAAGCAGGCGGAACTTGCCGAGATGACCCTGTTCACCACGGAAGAGCCGAAGATGGAGACGCCCGAAGGACAGCTCCAGCTCCACAGGCTCCGTATCCGCGCCGGCGGCGAGATAAACGACAGGTTCGAGGTCGAAGGAGGCGTGGTCTACACCCTGGCCGATCATGTGACCCGCTTTATGCTCGAGTACCTGGACGAAGAGGGAGAATGGAGAGAAGAGTGGAAAACGTTCGACCACGGAAACCACCTCCCCTGCGCCATAAAGGTCGAGCTGGGAATACGCACCCGCGAGCTCAAGGAAAAAGCGGCCACCATGGTGGTCCCCCTCGAGATGAGCGGACTGGAGTGCGAGTTCGAGTTCGAAAAGGTCTTCCCCGATCAGTCGTCAAGGTGAGAATGATGATGACCGCACCAGGACCGGATCAAAAGATGAAGCCACCTTCAATCAAAAGCAGGAGAGGAGCCGCACTGGTAATGGTCCTTCTGCTTATAACCGTCCTGGCCATTATCATGTCCGAGTTCCTCTACAATTTGAGGATCAATGCCGAGGTTGCCGAAAACTACGAGCAGAAGGTAAAGGCAAGGTATATTGCCAAGGCCGGACAGAACGCTGCCGACGGGCTGCTGGCGCATACACTGCCCTCCGACCGGATGTTTAACAACGAACAAATCCAGCTTTTCAAGTACACCTGTTTAAGCACCGAGATGACTACACTGGGACTGACCAGCGAGCAGGAAGAAGAGCAGGAAGAAACAATGGAGGATTTTGAACAGATGCAGAACTGCGGGGTCTGGAGCCTGTCCATTCCTTACGTGCTGGATGAAACCCCCATAGACCTCCAGGTCCTGGACGAGCAGGCGAGAATTAACGTGAATGGAATGATCGACGTGGTTTCCGGAGGCACCGAAGAGGCATATATTCAACTCGACCGGGACGTATACAACATGCTCTACGAGCTGTTCAGGTTCCAGGTGATGAAAAACGACATTCAAATCTCCGACGATGAAATACACTACCTCCTCGAGGACCTCTGGGACTATATGGATTACGGCATGGTTAACGATTCCTTTGATCAGGACAGGCTGTCCTACTTCGAATACGACGACAAGATGATAGCTATGAAGAACGGGCCCCTCGACACGGTGGAAGAACTCCGCTACCTGCCCGGAATGGACGACGAGCTCTTCAACGCGGTAAATGACTTCCTGACCGTCTACCCCACTGACGTGACCCTGCGCAAGTTCGAGGACAAAATAGCTGTGGATCATTGCTCGGTGGAAATCCTCTATGCCATGATCCGGGCGGCATCCTATGAAGGAGAGGAGCCTGTGATAGGAGAAGAGGATGCATGGGAGTTCGCCGTCGAAACAGTAAGCGCAAGTTTCTATGGAAGGGAACCGGGAGAACAACAGCGCTCTCCCGACGCAGCAGCCGGCGACACTGAAAACGTGGCGCCGGCCATACCCCAACACAACCGCAAATTGTCGCAACAGCTCCTCCAGGCGGTTCCCGACATCAATAATTTCATACTGGATGAAGACCATCAGCCGCGTTTCTACCGCATCCGGTCCACCGCCCTGACCGACAATGGTTTTGAAACAATCATCGTCCGGGTGGTAAGGCTTAACTTTGATAAGTCCATAACAACGCTCTACTACCGCGAGCTGTAATTTTTGTCCGGCCCGGGTTTATGAGTTAAGGAGGTCGCCTGAGTTAGAGGACCTTCGTGCTGTTGACGGAGGGATGAAGGGCGGAATGCTGGGAGTTGTCAGTCCGCTGGGGACGCTTGCTTTTTCATGAACAAGTCGCGCACGGGCACGTTCAGCGCGGATTCCAGCTCCCGCCGTCCTTGGCAGAGGAGCTTATCGAGTTTCTGTTCCGGCAGGTCCTTTTTGCGCTCCTCTGCATGCCCCTGGGAGGTCTCTATTTCCATCAGGTCCTCGTCGGGCCGCGTTTCCCAGAAGTCGGTTGCTCTCTTGAGCACATCCGCAAGGGTGAGGCTGCCCAGGTCGCAGCCCGGAACGTAAATCTCGTCGGACACGTCCTTGCGGTTGGCGCTGGAAGCCAGCACCAGCACGTTGCTCTCCAACATACGGTTTAATATCTTCTGAATGCGGGGAACGTCAACCTCCATGGTCTCGGCAAGCTCCCGAACAGTGGGACCGTTGTCGCCTTTCATGTGACGGCGGGCAACCTCCAGGATGATCTTGAGCGAAAGATATGCTTCACCGATCCTCCCTTCCAGGGTATGCCCCCGCAGGAACACGTAGCGGTAGTTCTGGAAAACATAACCCAGTTGCGCACCAAAGAGGACCAGCCACCAGATGATGTAGACCCACATCAAGAAGACCAGGAATACACCCAGCGACCCCCACCACACCTGCCGGGAGACAACCATCTGGGCGGCGAACATGGAGAAGCCCCATTTGCAAACCTCGAAAGCTACTGCCACCAGCAGGCTCGCCAGGATGGCGGAGCGGTTTTCCACCCGTCGGTTGGGAAGCCACTTATACATGGCCAGAAACAAAAGCCACATCATGACAAGCGGGACCAGGAACTCGCGCGCGTTCGACCATACCGACTCGGCAAAGGGCAGGTACTTGCTGACCACCTCGTCTCCGAAAGCGTCTCCTACCTTTTGGGCCTGGAGCTGGGCGGTCATATAGATGCTGATCCCCATGAGGACGGGAAGAAGCACGGTTATGGCGGTGTAGCTTAAGATGCGGAACGTATACGGCCTCCGGCGGTTCACGTGCCAGATGTTGTTAAAGGCCGTCTCGATGGCGTTAATGAGGAACAAGGAAGCCAGCAGCAGGACAAGGAATCCGATAATTGTTCCTTCCGCCCGGGCCTGCTCCTGGAATTTGTCTATGAGGCTGAAAATCTGGTCCAGCATGGCCTGGTCAAGGGCAATGCCTTTTTCAAGCGCATCTTTCAGCTCCTCTTTGATATCGAAACCCATAAAGATGGAGAAGCTGACGGCAAAGGCAAGCATAGGAACCAGGGACACCATGGTCCGATAGGCCAGGGCATTGGCCTGGTACTGGCCGCGGTTGTCCATGAAAAGACGGTAGGTATGCCGGAAAATGCGCATCCAGTAACGGGGCCTGCCGCGCAGGAACTGCATTACTCCCGACAGGCGGACCTCACGCGCCTTGGAATAGTAAGGCTTCAGCCTCTTGTGTATTCTGTTTAGCATAAATCCCCCTCTCTAAAAGGGGTTTATCTCCGTAATCAGACGGCCGCCGGGCGTCATAAACAATGCCCGAGCGGTCCGGAGAGGACCCAGCTTAATATAGCGGTTGTAGCCGCCCGGTATGAGATAAACATTGCCTTCCCCGTCCTTTTTAAAGGACACGTACTCGGGCGGTTTTTCCGAGTGGCCTTTCCTCTCAAGCCGGTAGAAGTAGGGGTCGTCAGGGTTGACCTGCAAGAGCCGCCTGGCTTTTTCGCGTCCCTGCCACGTCTTGATGAGCACCAGGTCTCCGTCCATGGTGTCCACCTGGTAGTGGCCGATACCGTGCATGTAAAGCCGGAAGTTGAGCTTCAGATGATGATAACGCGGACCGTAAAAACCGGTGAGCTCCGGCCAGACCTCGGTGGAGGGACCTGCCGGACGGAACTTTTGGTCTTTTATGCCCATGTATCGCTTCAGTACGCCCCAGCCGATTTCCTTGGGCGAGTAGGTCATCGAGTTCGAGCACACAACCACGCCGACCCGCTCCTCCGGGATGAGAAGCATCTGCGCGGTATAGCCGAAAGGAACGGACCCGGAATGGCCCACTATCCGGTGTCCCCATAAATCATCTCCGTAGATACGAAGGCCGAACCCGTAGCCTTGCATGCGCTTGTCCTGGGTGTGGTGGGTCTTCATCATCATCTCGATGGTCTCGGGCTCGATGACCCGGCCGTGGCGGTTCTCGCCGCCGTTCAATAGCGCGGCCACGTACAGGCCGAACTCCTCCAGGGTGGCGTAGACGTTTCCCGCAGGGGTCATGCCCCCGGCGCGGTGCTCGGTGGCCTCGTACTCGCCCTTGGAGTCAACCCGGTAGCCCACGGCCATCTTCTTCATCATCGCCGGGTCGTGGTGATAGGTCGCTTCATCCATGCCCAGCGGCTGGAAAACGTTTTCGATCATGTACTCGTTGAACGGCTTGCCGGTCATGGTCTCCAGCGCCAGTCCCAGAAAGCCGAACCCGTAGTTGCAGTAGGAGTAGGTAAGGCCGGGATCTACCCGTGTTTTCATGCCGAAGCGGAGGTAATATTCCAGTGGCTCGTAATCGTGTCCCGCAACCTGCATGCCCAGGGCGGGGTAGAGGAGCTGGCTGTAAGACAGAAACTCGCCTCCGCCTGAGGTGTGGGTAAGGAGATGCTGGAAGGTCACCGGCCGCTCTTCAGGATGAGGCGGATGGATCATGGGCTCGGCAAGACAATCGTTGATATTGTCGTCAAGATCGAACCTGCCTTTCTCCCATTGTTGAAGAAGGCCTATAACGGTCACCGACTTCGAGATGGAGCCGATCCGGAAGAAGGTGTCCTTGCCTACTTCCCGGCTTGTCTCGATCTCCGCATAGCCGTAGTAGCCCTCGAACGCCAAAGTATGGCCTTGGATGACCCCCACAATGAGGCCCGGGCTCTCAAGCTTTTTCATGGATTCGATGCTGTAACGCGATATCCGAGAAGCAAGGTGCTCATCAATCCCCTGAGATTCGATAAGCGCAGGAAGAGAACCGGAAGACGACGCACCGCAAAGTAAACCGAGCACCACCACCGAACATACGGAAATAAAAATGCTTCGCCGCTTTTTCAAATCTTTCATCTCGAATATGACCTCCTTGCCGCTTAGTAATATGTTCGCCTATTGTCCTGTCTATGAAAACATGAGTAAAAACCGGGATCAATTGCCGGCAACGGCAGAGTCTTTCAAGTGCTTGTCAAAAAAACGTACCAGCGCGTCCACGCTGCCCACGCTCTCCGGTTCCCAATAGTTCCACGTAAAACCGTGCTTCTTACCGTGCGCAGTGTACAGCTCGGAATCGACGCCCATCTCTCGGAGCCGCTCCGAGTACTTTACTGATTGGGGGTAAAGATCGAGCTCGTCCGCGTCGCCCGTCAGGAAAATGGCGGGCACGGCATTAGCATCAACGTGGTTACGGGGAGACAAATGTATAAGCGCTTCCCGGTAGTCATCTCCGGTTTTGCCTGTAAAATAGAGCCCGGCAAGGGGAGAGAGACCGTCTCCCACGTCTTTAAAGGTCCGGTCGAGGTCAATCACCGGATAATACAGGCCGGCCACTTTAACGTCGGAGTCATAATCGCTTTGCAGGGCCCCGGTAGGATTAAAATACGGATCGTCGCTTGCCCAGGCAACCAGCGCAGCCAGGTGACCGCCTGCAGAGCCGCCGATAACCCCCACCCGGTCCGGGTCTCCTCCATACCGGGCAGCGTGCTCTTTTACCCAGATAACTCCCGCCATTACGTCCTCCACCTGCTGCTTCATATTTACTCCAGGTACAAGACGGTAATTCAATGTGAAAACAACATAGCCGCGGTTTGCAAGGACTTTGCATATCCATACCTTGTTGTCCATGCTTTTGTCGCCTTCCCGCCAACCGCCGCCGTGTATCATTACGGCAACGGGCTGGCTGCCCTCGTGAGGATTGGAGTAAACGTCCAGCTTTAGAGCTTCGTTATCACTCATGGAAGGCACATAAGGCAAGTCGTATTCAACTATCTCTGCACGGCCGCCATACGCTTCGTGGGGGGCGGGCGGATCGCCCTTCTTGACGCCGCAGGAGACGAAAATTAAAACACTCATAACCAGAAGAACAGCTCGACCGAAGTTCATCCCGCACCCTTTCAATTAATAGACTCCTTCTTTGA
The DNA here is from genome assembly GCA_964420375.1 of uncultured bacterium. GTDB lineage: Bacteria > RBG-13-61-14 > RBG-13-61-14 > RBG-13-61-14 > DATKZS01 > CAYQTK01. The sequence goes on along the minus strand of CAYQTK010000031.1, from coordinate 11,750 downwards.
AAGCCATACATAAAAAGACCTATACAAGCATACAACCCACGCTGCTGCGGGTCAAAAAAATTTTTAATGTAATTAGAAGAAAGTATATAGTAGAGCTCTGATACTTGCTGAAGCTCGTTTGACAAACATGAAGCTTGTGTTAGCGTGTGCAAAATGCAGGAGAGGCGGCTATCATATTAAAAACTGGTTTAATTTATGAGCCGGCCTCCAGATGCTCGCCGGAGAAATAACATGTTCACGGATCGGCTAAAGGACGACATAAACTCGGTATTTCACAACGACCCGGCCGCCCGCAGCACGTTGGAGGTTGTCCTTACCTATCCCGGCCTTCACGCTTTGTGGATGCATCGTATCTCCCACCTGTTTTATAAAAAGGGCTTATACACATTGGCCAGGCTGATTTCTCACTGCAACCGGTTCCTGACCGGCATCGAGATTCATCCCGGCGCCTCCATAGGCAAAGGAGTGTTCATAGACCACGGCATGGGCATCGTTATCGGCGAAACCACGGAGATCGGCGACCATTGCCTGCTCTACAAGGGAGTGGTACTGGGAGGGACCAGCTTAAAGAAGCAGAAGCGACATCCCACCCTGGGAAAAGCAGTGGTGGTCGGTTCCAACGCCTGCATCCTGGGAGGCATCGAGATAGGGGAGGGCGCCCGCATAGGCTCGGGCTCGGTGGTCATCAGGTCGGTTCCCGCCGGGGCTACAGTGGTGGGAGTGCCCGGCAAAGTCGTGAAACAGGCCCGCGAGAAAGTGGACGTTGAGGGGGCCGGGTTTTCCAAACGCCTCGAGCACGCCGAGCTGCCCGACCCCCTGGTCCAACTCCTGTCCGACTGGATGCGGCTGTTGGAGAAGTACGAACAGAGAATCCAGAAGCTCGAGTCGCAGCACAATATCCCTTCCGAGAACCTTGCCGAGAGGTTCAAAGACGAGGCCCACCTCCTGCAAAACGGACCAAACCAAGCAGAGCAGGACCCGGAAGAGGACCCGGAGTGAGAGTTCAGCTCATGTCCGCTAAAGCCCGATGGTTGTTATTATTGCTTCTGGTTGCGGCAACACTTGCGTTGGTGCTTCCTGCCGGAGGAAGAAAGTCTGCGCCCCTGTTGCGGATAAAGCTCGGCGAGCTGGGCGAAGCCCCGGTCACGGTCGGCGGCCACGCAGTAAAATGGCGAGGCGGCCGCAAGTATCGCCTGGAAGGACAGGCGAGTATCAGTTTCCGGGAAGGCCGCTTTTATTTTAACGGCCATGCCAGGCCGCTTCCTCTCCGGGTTTACGAAAAGGACAAGATTGAGGCGGACGGCGATTATTATCGGGGAGACCTGGTGGTAACGGACGCTGCTCCGCCGCTTCTTATCAACCTGGCGGATGTCGAGTCATACGTGGCCGGTGTCATCAACCGGGAGATAGACTCGGCTTGGCCGGAGGCCGTGGTTGACGCCCAGTCCATACTGGCCCGCAGTTACGCCTTGAAGAGAAAAAAAGAGAGAGCCCGGGGCGAGTATGACCTGGACCGGACGGTTCACGACCAGGTCTACGGCGGTGTTGCTGCAGAGGACAAGTTTTCCCGGGCATCGGCAAAGCGCACCCGCGGCAAGGTGCTCTCTTATAAAGGCGACATAGCGTCCGGGCTTTACCATTCCTGCTGCGGGGGCAGGACCGAGCTTCCCAGCCAGGTATGGGGAGGCCAGGACGCTCCCTACCAGAAGTCGGTGGAATGCGAGCACTGCCGGGAAGCGCCGCGTTACTTCTGGCGGTTCCCGGAAAAAGGCGCTGTTGCCGGCTCTCGGCTTGCCTCCCTTTTGGGCATCAAAAAGAAAGTGGAAGAAGTCGCGATCGCGGAGACAACCAAAACCGGAAGAGCGGGCTCCATCAAGGTCAGGGCAGGCGGCCGTGACTATCGCTTTTCCGGCAACGAGTTCCGAAAGAGGACGGGCTACGACCGGGTTCGATCCACTTCGTTCCAGGTGGACCGCGAGGATGGGGGGTTTGTGTTCCGCGGCTCGGGCGCAGGTCACGGAGTAGGCATGTGCCAGTGGGGAGCAAAGGAACTGGCGGAGAAAGGACACTCGGCCCGCCGCATCCTCGGCTACTACTTTCCCGGCACCACGGTCAGGAAGATGTATTGACCAGGTTTTACAACCGGCATTAAACAGGTACATAATAATGCACATATCACACGGAGGAGTTCATAATGGCAGGCCATGATGACGGAAAGGACCTCGAGGCCAGGCTGAACGCTTGTCTTTCCGAAAGGGACGAGCTTATAAAGTCTAATGACGAGCTCAAGCAGCGGGTGATCGAGCTTTACACCCTGTATAACGTAAGCCGCACCTTGAGCATGACCATCCAGCTCTCCGAGCTTTTTGACCTGGCCATGAGCGTTATCGGGGAGTCCCTAAACGTTGACGAGTACTGCCTCATGCTTATCGAAAAGGAGAGCGGACAACTGGTGATCCAGGCCAGCCACGGCATGCCGGAGATAGTTGTCAACCAGGGAGTGATCGACCCCGACGCAGGCATGGTCTCCAGGGTGGTCAAAAACGAGTCCCCCGTGCTCATCCAGGACATGTCCGAAGAGAAGGGCTTTGTCTACTTTCCCGGCAGCGGTATTGACTCGGGCTCCTACCTGGGAGTTCCCCTCAAGGGCAAGGAAGACGAGCTCATCGGGGTCTTGAGCGCGCACAAGCCCGTGACAAAAGCCTTCAACGAGTCGGACGTCGGACTGTTCCAGGCAGTGGCGGAGCACGTGGCCATTGCAGTGGATAATGCCTTGACCTTCCAGAAAACCCGCGAGCTGAGCCATCGCGACGACCTGACGAACCTCTATAACCGCAGGTACTTCTTCGAGCGGCTCGAGCGCGAGTCCTACCGGGCGCGCCGATACGGCCGCACGTTCTCCCTGCTCATGCTGGACATAGACCACTTTAAAACCTTTAACGACACCTACGGTCATCTCCGCGGAGACGAGGCATTGAAAAAGGTCGCCGGCATACTCGAAGAGAGTCTTCGCAAGGCAGACCTGGTAGCGCGCTATGGTGGCGAGGAGTTCTTGATCATCCTTCCGGAGACCAACAAGGAGGACGCAGTCAGAGTGGGGGAGAAGCTCCGTGAAGAGGTTGAAACCCATAACTTTGCCTCGGAAGCTGCCCACGCGGAGGGCGCCCACCTTACAGTGACCCTGGGAGTGTCCTCCTATCCGGTAGATTCTGCTGACCCGCTCATGCTCCTGGACCTGGCGGACAAGGCCCTCTACTTCGGCAAGGCCCGGGGCAGAAACCAGGTTTGTGCCAGCATTCCGCCGGCACAGAGCGAGGTCCCGCCCACATGAAGGTGGAGGACTTCTACTACCACCTTCCCGCGGAAAGCATAGCCCAGAAACCATCAGCAGACAGGTCTGCTTCGCGCCTGCTGGTCCTCGACCGGGATTCCGGCAAGCTCGAAGAGACTGTCTTCAGGGACCTCTCCGGATACCTTTGCAGCAACGATCTGCTGGTGATTAACGACACCCGGGTTGCGCCTTTCCGGCTCAAGGGCAGAAAGTCCACCGGAGGAAAGGTGGAGCTTACCCTGGTGCGCAGGCTCGGCGAGGACACCTGGGAGGCAATGATCAAGGGAAAGAACCCGGCGGCTGGAATGGACGTAGAGCTCTCTTCCGGCGTCCGCGCCCGCGTCCTGGGCACCAGCGACAGCGAGGTCAGGGTATCAGCCCGCCAGGGCGCTCCCTTGTGGAAGGTAAAGCTCATGGGCGAGGATATAGATGGGCTTATCTCCGAGCAGGGCCTTCCTCCACTCCCGCCTTACATCCGGCGGGCGGCGGAGGACGACCCGGAGCTTGACCGCATGCGGTATCAGACGGTTTACGCTCAAAAGGGACAGGCTGCGGCCGCTCCCACCGCGGGTTTCCACTTTACAAAAGAGATGCTGGACGAGCTTGCCGACTCGGGCATCGGGGTTTGTCCGCTACGGCTGGACGTCTCTTACGGGACCTTTTCTCCGGTGAAGGAGGAGCGGATCGAAGACCACCTGATGCACCCGGAGTACTTCGATCTTCCCGACGACACGGTGCAGCGGATAGAAAAAACGAGGCGCTCCGGAGGCAGGGTGATAGCAGTGGGCACCACTGTGGTGCGCGTGCTGGAGCATTGCGCGGAGGCCCATGGCAGCTTGTCGGCCGGCCGCGGCGAAACCGCTCTTTTCATATATCCGGACTTTCGCTTTAAAGTGGTCAACGCCATGATAACCAACTTCCACATGCCCGGCTCCACCCTGATCATGCTGGTTTGTGCGTTCGCGGGCCGCGAAAGGATAATGAAAGCATACCGGTACGCGCTCGATAACGGTTTGAGGTTTTTAAGCTACGGGGACGCCATGCTTATTCTGTGACGGGACCAGGGTTTCAAAAAGCAAATCAGTTAATACCTAGTGTCTTGTCAAAAGCTTCTTGGAGAACAGAAATAGCTTTTTGAGAATAGAAAACAGCTTTTTGAGAATAGAAAATAATCGTGCGAGCGGCTTTAGCCGCGATCTGCATTGGACCCGTTCCCCTTTTTTCGAGTGACAAAGCACTAGTGCCCGTTGCTAAACGGAGGTTTAATTTATTTTTGCGGAGCTGTTTTTAGGAGTGCGGCAGCAAGCTGCCGCCTTTCCGCCGGGAAGCTTGCTTCCCAAAAATGCGCTCCCCAAGCGGCTCACAGTTTACGAGGCGCCTTTTTGTAAGTTCCAGCAAGCCGGAACTTATGAGTGCGAAAGCAAGCTTTCCTGTCTGCGTGCCTGTCTGCCCTGTCTGCGTGTCCGGCACAGGCAGGCGCACTCCGAATACGGAGTTTTTTGCAACGGGCACTAGCTATGCGAAGAGTTGAGGTAGAGGAGTTATGAAGTCAGTACGCGGTTTCAGGTTCTGCCTGGATTCGGTTTGCGGGAAGGCGAGGGCAGGTCGGCTTTACACGTCCCGGGGCCGGGTGGACACGCCGGCTTTTATGCCGGTGGGCACGCAGGGAGCGGTCAAGGGTCTGGTTCGGGAAGACCTGCTCTCAGTCGGCGCAAGGATTCTGCTCTGCAATACGTACCATCTTTATCTCCGGCCGGGCGCGGACGTCATCGCCGAGGCGGGCGGATTGCACGGGTTCATGAACTGGGAGAAGCCGATCCTCACCGACTCCGGCGGTTTCCAGGTCTACTCGCTGGCGGACCTCAGGGAGGTCAACGATAACGGAGTTGTCTTCCGGTCGCACCTGGACGGTTCCGAGCACATGTTTACGCCCGAGCTGTCCATTGCCGTGCAGGAGAAGCTCGGCTCGGACATTGCCATGGTCCTCGACGAGTGCCCGGCATTGCCTGCGCCGGCAGAAAGAATCCGGGCAGCGGTCGATCGAACCGTTGCCTGGGCGGAGCGCTCTCTTGCTGCAAAAGAAAGCCCGGACCAGGCATTGTTCGCCATTGTGCAGGGAGGCCTGGACCCGGACTTGCGAAAGGAGTGCGCAGAAAAACTCACGGCTCTTGATTTCCCGGGTTATGCTGTGGGGGGGCTTTCCGTGGGAGAAGAAAGGGCGGAGATGTTCTCCACCCTGGACGCAGTTCTGCCGTGGCTTCCGGAGGACAAGCCGCGCTACCTCATGGGGGTGGGCGCTCCTGCCGACTTGGTGGAGGCCGTCGCCAGAGGCACGGACCTGTTCGACTGCGTGATGCCCACCCGGGTGGCAAGGAACGGAACGCTTTTTACCGGCACGGGCAAAGTGGTTATAAAGCACGCCAGGTATGCGCGGGACAAAAGGCCGGTGGAGGAGGGATGCAACTGTTATACATGCCGCAACTACTCCCGGGCCTACCTTCGTCATGTCCACCTTGCCAGGGAGATTATCTCGGCCAGGTTGAACACTATCCATAATTTGAGTTATATTATTAATTTGATGCAAAAGATGAGAAAATCCATATCCGAGGGCTGGTGGGAGAAGTTTTACCAAGATTTTTACTCGTCCCTTGCCCGCGGCGACTATGATTTCGAGGAGGAGTTATGACACAGTTTTTTCATTACCTGGCTGTACTGAGCGCTGCCGGCGGCGGAAATGGGGGAGACGGACAGCCGCCTTCGTCTCTTTTCGGCAGTCCCCTGTTTCTGATAATCCTGATCGTGGTCATGTTCTACTTCGTGCTCTACCGGCCGGAGAAGAGGCGCAAGCAGGAGCGGGAAACCATGCTTAAGAACCTTCAACGCGGCGACGAGGTAATGACCGCAGGAGGCATTTACGGCAAGGTTACCGCGCTGACCGATACCACGGTCACGGTGGAGGTGGCCAACAACACCAGGCTGAAGCTGGGCAGACAGTATGTAAGCGCGGTGACCAGCCGCGACAAGCAGGCCGCAGCAGAAAAGTCGGAGAAGCCGGAGAAATCCGATAAGGCGGACAAAGAGAGCGGCCAGTTGAAATCCAAGAAATCCGGCGGCGGAAAAAAGAACAAGTAAACGGCTCTTTCTTCGCTCTTTTGTAAGCCGGCTGAAAACCGTATGCCGGCAACTTTTATGACGGGTCCGGGAGCATCATGCAAAGAAGCTACAAATACGTGATCATTCTGGTGGCGGCGACAGGTGTAGCTGTTGGAGCGCTTGTTTCGGGCCTTTTATATTATTCCGCCGACCTCTTCTTCGAATCCGACATCGGGAAGGCCGGACTTGCGGAGTTGGAAGAAGAACTGGACATGCCCCTTAAACCGAGAGGCCCTGAGGTCGACATGGAACTGGTGTTGAGGGTGAATGTTGAACAAGCGGTTCAAAAAGAACTCTGGAGTTATGCCCGGTCAATTGAAGAGTCTTTTTCTGGAAACAACATCGACTATATAAATGTGGAGCCCGTTCACGAACGGGAGGTTGTCAGGATATCATATCCGGACCACGACTCCATGGCTTCCGGGAACAGTTATATCAATAAAACCTTCTCCAATCTTCGCATCATCGAAGGGAAGGACACTTTGGCCCCCTTATACGGCATCAAGGAGGGTAAAGAGGAGGAGATCAAGAGAACCGCCTTGGAACATGTACGCAAGACAATTTCCCGCCGTCTCGAGATGTTTGGGATTGACGAGTCGGAAATAACGGTGCGCAAGCCGGACCGCATATGGCTCCGGTTTTCCACGGTGGAGGCCCCGGAGCGTATTAAAGATAACCTGACCCGCAGCGGCAAGCTGGATTTTATGCTGGTGGAAGCTCGAGGCGTATCCAAGGAGAGTGTTGAGGATGACATAACCGTAGGTCCCGATTTTAAACTTGTTACATGGCAGGACCCCGCTCTACCCGGAAACAGTTTACAATGTTATATAGATTCAAGAGAGATTGAAGATAGCCGTTTGGGGGAAGACGAGGCCTTGCCGTTTAACTATCGTCTTGTACTTCAAGAAAGCGACGGCAGTGCCGCGGGGAACGAAGAAACCTGTTTTCTTCTGCGTGAAGACATGACCTTGAGCGACAGCTACATCGAGGATGCCGAGAAAGCAAGCTCCGGGCCTATGGACATAGCAGTGGTGAATTTCCGTCTTAATGATAAGGGTGCAAAAAAGTTTGCCCGGCTTACCGGTGAGAACATAGGGAAGCGCCTGGCCATTGTATTGGAAGGCAAGCTAATAAGCGCTCCCGTGATCCATTCACGGATAAGCCGTCGTGGCCAGATCCAGGGCAACTTTTCTCCGCAGGAGGCGCGGGACCTCGCCAACGTCCTTCTTGCGGGACCATTGGAGGTCGATATTGAAATCGAAAAAGACAGCTAGTATCTTATCAAGATTGAAATGACGCAGAGCGTACGAGCGACTGATATCGCGACTAAAAGTCGCTCGCACGCAGAAAATCCGTCTTGTAAGCGACGCAAGACGCTTGATAGTGCACTAGTATTTTGTCAAGATTGAAATGACGCAGAGCGTACGAGCGACTGATATCGCGACTAAAAGTCG
>CAYQTK010000031.1:0-3712 GCA_964420375.1 uncultured bacterium | reverse complement strand
CACGCAGAAAATCCGTCTTGTAAGCGACGCAAGACGCTTGATAGTGCACTAGTATCTTGTCAAGACTGAAATGACGCAGAGCGTGCGAGCGACTTTTAGTCGCGACTTCCGTCGCTTGCTTGCACTGAAATTATTTTTCTTGGAGACGACGAAAGACGCTTGACAGTGCGCTAGCGGGTTTTTGGCAAAGGGGAAGGTTCCAGTGAAGAGCTATGAGAGAAATATTCAATTACTGTGTATAAAAGCCGGGACCGTTTTGTGTTCCGGAATGCCTTGTCTTAGGAGTAGAGGATGGAGAAGAGCTTAAAGTACAGGATCGGGCTGGTCCTGGCAGTAGTAGTGGTGGCTATAGTATCATTGGTGCCCACCTTCTACCACGATTATCAGACCGGCAAGTCCAAGCTTCCGGGCTGGTGGAATAACTCGAGTATTCTGCCCAACAACTATCTTAACCTGGGGCTTGACCTGCAAGGCGGCATTGACCTGGTGGTGAGCGTGGACGTTGAAGAGGCGTTGATAAAAGAGCTCCAGCATTACAAGCAGTCGACAAAGGAGATTTTTGCCGAAAAAAACATCGACTACGAGTTGGTGGAGCTTTTGCCTAAAAAGCGGCTTATTAAGGTCTCCTACCCCGACCATGACTCCATGATCTCCGGCAACAATCTTATCACTCGAACTTTCCGGAGTGTTCGCGTCATGGAGGGAATGGACTCTTTGAGCCCGAGTTACGGGATCAAGGACGAGCAAATCGCGGAGCTCAAGACCAGGACAGTCGAGCAGATCAAGAACATAATGGCCCGACGCATCAACGCCTTTGGTCTCCAGGAGCCGGAGATAGCTGTGCAGGGACAGAACCGTATCCGGCTACAGCTTCCCGGCGCCAAGAACCCCGAGCGGGTCAAGGACAACATCACCCGGACGGCCAAGCTCGATTTCATGCTGGTGAAAGGCGTAGGTCAATCCAAAGAAATGGTAGAGGAGGCCATGGATACGCCTCCTTCCGGTTTTACCCTGGTTACATGGCAGGACCCCACTGAAACCGGCCAACAACTGCAATGCTACATCAACTCCCAGCAGCTTGCAGAGATAGGGTTGGGGGAAAAAAGCGTCCTTCCCCCCGCCTATCGGCTGGCTCTGGGGACCGAGAGCAGGGAAGGCGTGAAAAGGGAGGTCTGTTATCTTCTCCGCGATGACATTGCAGTAAGCGGAAGCAATCTTCAGGATGCCCGTCCCCGATTCACATCAAGCCAGCCCGGCGGCGGTGGTGCAGCGGTTTCCTTCCGCTTTAACACCAAGGGCGCCCGCAAGTTCGGCAATCTGACCAGCGAGCACGTGGGCGAAAGACTGGCCATTGTTCTGGAAGGCAGGGTGGAGAGCGCTCCCAATATAGAGTCCCAGATAACCTATCGCGGTGAGATCACGGGCAACTTTTCGCCGCAGGAGGCCACAGACCTTTCCACCGTGCTCCGGTCGGGCGCCCTGGAGGTCGGCATCAACATCGAGGAGGAGCGCACAGTGGGGGCTAGCCTGGGAGCGGACGCTGTCCGAAGCGGAAAGATGGCCATCTTCTTGGGCCTTTTGGTAGTCGTGGTGTTCATGGTCATCTATTATAACGGAGCAGGTCTGATAGCCGACCTGGCGCTGATACTAAACATCGTCTTTATAATGGCCGCGCTTTCTTTGTTGGGCGCGACCCTGACCCTGCCCGGTATCGCGGGAGTCGTGCTTACCGTTGGAATGGCGGTGGACGCCAATGTGCTCATCTTCGAGAGGCTGAGGGAGGAACTCCGAACCGGCAAGACCCCTCAGGCATCCATCGAGGCGGGGTATGCCAAGGCTTTGTGGACCATCCTGGACGCCAATATCACCACCTTGATTGCCGCGCTGGTCCTGCTGCAATGGGGGACCGGTCCTATCAAGGGGTTTGCGGTGACCCTGGCACTGGGCATCGTGTCCAGCCTGTTTACCGCCATCGTGGTTACCAGGGTCGTTTATGATCTGGGGTTCCAAAAGAAAAAGCGCAAGGCGTCGCTTTCCATCGGCATAAAGCTTCAGCCTGCCCAACAAGCCAGGAAGAAATAAATCGGGAGTGGGAACATGGAATTTATCAAACCCGGAACAAGGATAAAATTCATTAAGGGGCGGCTCATCGCCTTGATCGTATCTGTTATCGTCATTGCTGTAAGCATTGTTTCCCTTTTTAAACCGGGCCCCAACATGGGCATAGACTTTGCCGGCGGCGAGGAGATGGAGATCGAGTTCAACGAGTCGGTGTCCATAGCAAGGCTCCGATCAGCAATGGAGGCTTTGCCGGTCGGCGACGTCAAAGTTCAGCGGGTGGGGGACGAAACCTCCAACACCTACCTGCTCCGGATGGAAGAGCTCAAGGTCGGCATAGACGAAACAGAGAAAGAAAAGACAGTAGAAAGCGGCGAAGATGCTCAAGGAGCGAGCGGCAAGACTGCTGCCGCAGTAAAAGGCAAGCTGTCCTCTACTTTCGGGGAAGGCAGCTTCACGGTTTTAAAGACCGATTACGTGGGGCCCAGCGTGGGCCGGGAGCTGCGCAACAAGGGCGCCATGGCAATTGTAGCGGCCATGGGACTTATCCTGATATACATCACCCTCCGCTTCGAGTTCCGCTATGCACTGGGGGCCGTAATAGCCTTGCTCCACGACGTGATTATAACTACAGGCGCTTTCGTGGTCACCGGCAGGGAGTTCAACCTGGCAATCATCGCGGCCCTGCTTACCATCGTGGGATACTCCCTCAACGATACCATCGTGACCTTTGACCGCATTCGGGAGAACGTGCGGAGACTCCGCAGGGTCGAGTACAAGGAGATGATAAACATCTCCATAAACGAGGTCCTCTCCCGGACCATTCTTACATCGTTGACCACCTTTGTTACCGTGCTGTTCCTGTTTGTCATCGGAAGCGGCATTATCAAGGATTTCGCTTTTGCTCTCCTGGTCGGCATCGTCATCGGAACCTACTCCTCCATCTATGTGGCCAGTTCATTTATAATATGGTGGGAGGAACTCCGCGCCGGAAGGAGGACGGTAGCCGTAGCCGAGAAACAAAAAGGTTAGCTTTACATCAATGGAGAGAAGATATGACTACCATTCTGGCGATAATAGGTTTGGTCTTCTTTTTCGTGATCATGATCGTCGCACTGGTCCTGGTGTTCGTGGGTGTTCCCGGCAACTGGATCATATTCGCCGAAGCAGTGGTTTATGCCCTGATCACCTCTTTTGATGGAGCTATCGGGTGGTGGACCCTTGCTGCTCTCCTGGCCATGTCGGGGGTCGCCGAACTCTTCGAGTTTCTGATAACAGCATACGGGGCCCAGCGGTACGGTGCATCAAAGCCGGCCATAGTCGGCGCCATAGCCGGGGCGATTGTCGGCGCCATCCTCATGGCCGGTACGCCGCCGGTGGTGGGGGCATTCATCGGCGCTTTCCTGGGAGCCTACCTGGGAGCTTTCCTGGTAGCCTACTCCATGGATAAAGACTTCGACAATGCAATTCAGGTGGCCAAGGGGGCATTCCTCGGCAGGATAGGTGCTGCTCTCACCAAGGGAACCATCACCGCGGGCATGGCCGGCCTGATAACTTTCCAGGTCGTGTCCGCACTGCTAGGATAGTTAGTGCTTGTTGCGAAACTCCGTTTTTGGAGTGCGCCTGCCTGTGCCGGACACGGCAGACAGGAAAG
>CAYQTK010000030.1:23418-31590 GCA_964420375.1 uncultured bacterium | reverse complement strand
ACTAGTGTCTTGTCAAAAGCTTTTTGGGTAATAGAAAGCGGCTTTTGGGGTAATAGAAAATAATCGTGCGAGCGGCTTTAGCCGCGATCCTGGCCGAAATGACTTTTTACGAAGGCATCATTGATATTTCATTTTCAGATAAGCGGGTAACAGTCGCTTTTTTTCTTATTTGACAAAGGCTCTCGAGATGTTATACTTTTGCATAAATACGCAAGTAAGCACTTCGGTTCGCAAGCCCGGTGAATGCCTTATTTGCTCAGCAGTATGGGGGTATGAGCGGGTAAAGCGCGGTTTAAGTGCTGATAAGACAGATCACATTATTTACGATTCGAAGCGTTTAGGAATTAAGTGGCAATGAAGAAAAAGGAAAAGCTGGATCCGGAGATATTCAAGGTGCACGCCGAGTTCTGCGGCGTTCTCGCGAGTGCGACCCGGATCATGATCATGTGGCTTCTGGCTGATGGAGAGAAATCCGTGTCCGAGCTGGCAACCGAACTCGATCTTTCCGTGCCCAACGTTTCTCAGCACCTTCGGGTAATGCGTGACCGCGGCGCAGTGGTGTTTCGGAAGGAGGGCCAGAACGTGTACTACCGGGTGGCGAACGAGAACTTCATCACGGGTTACATGTACATCAGGGAAGGTCTCTTGGAGAGGATGCGTCAGAGTTACGAGGGCCATTCCTCGAAGTAGTTACAGGGGTGAATTGTTACCGGTGTAATTCAATGACAAACAGCAGTAAAGGAGGTCGAGTCATGGAGCAAGGACAGAAGTTGCTGGTAATCGGATGCGGTGGTGTTGGCGGCCCCGCTGCCATGCTTTCCCGCAAGCTCATGCCTGATGTTGACGTCACTATAGTGCGGGAAGAAAAGCGGTTCATTGTCAGGTGAGCTCTTCCGCACGTAGTGGCCGGTCTGGCCACCGGGGAATCCATTGTAAACCCTGACAAAATGCTGGAAGACAACGGGATAAACGTCATCATCGACAGGGTGGAAAGCGTTGACAGGAAAAAGAAACAGGCCAAGTTGTCTGACGGCAGGGAGCTTGACTACGACAAGCTGATCCTGGGCGTTGGCTCCCGTCCCTTTGTTCCTCCCATCGAGGGCACCGACCTGGAAGGCGTTTTCAGCATGCGTTCTTTAAGAGACGCAGAGAAAATCAGGGGGTACATCAAGGAGAAGGACCCCAAAAAGCTGGTGTTCATCGGCGCGGGTTTCATAAGCATGGAGCTTGCCGCTTTCCTGGCTGAACAGTACCCAGGCAAGTTTGACATTAGCATCATCGAGCTTCTGGGTCACCCGCTTCCGCTCATGGTTGATGCCGAGCTGGGCGACCGCGTGCAGGAACACATGGAGGACAAGGGCATTGAAGTGCAGACCGGAGAGAAGGTGATCAGGGTCCTGGGCAGCGACGGCAATGTCAGCGGGGTCGAGCTGTCCTCCGGCGAGAACGTAGGCGCGGACCTTGTTTTCCTGAACGTGGGAGCAAGACCCAACCTGGAGCTGGCCAAGGATATGGGGCTCGAACTGGGCAGGTTCGGCATCAAGGTGAACGACTACCTGGAGACCTCTGATCCCGATATACTCGCGGCGGGCGATTGCATCGAGAACCATCACTTTGTGACCGGTCAACCGGTGCCCATCCAGTTGCGGGGACCCGCGGTCATCCAGGGAAGGCTGGCTGCAAAGAGGCTCGCCGGATACGACATACCTTTTCCGGGCGTGCTCGGCAACACTGCGGTGAGGCTTTTTGACAAGTTCTTCGCTTCCACCGGCCTTACCGAGGAGGCCGCGCAAAAGGAGAACTTCGACACTGTTTGTGCAACAGTGAACTCCCGCAGCAAGCACAACATGATCGAGGGCAAGAAGCCCTGGACATTGAAATTGGTCTTCGATAAAGAAAACGGAAAGCTCCTGGGCGGACAGATTATAAGCGATGACGCATCTGCCGTAAAGGAAATCGACGCTGTAAACGCCTTAATACTGGGCAGGAAGACCATACGCGACCTGACCACGCTGATGTGTGCGGGGAATCCCGACTGCTCGTCCGAGCCCAGTGCAGAACCCATTACCATAGCCGCGGAGCAGGCGTTGCAGAAACTTAAAAAATGATACCGGCCGTCTCCGTGGTGGTACGGCCTTAAAAATGGCGTCTTGGAAAAGAAGCAATGCGGCGCCTTGCTTTTATTTTCTGAAGACGCTTTTTTTATTTCAATGCGTGGGTCAGGAAATCGGCCCTCTCCCGGGTTTTTCTTGACCGCTGGTAGAAAGTGAAATACCATTAAAACATGCTCATAGAAAGGCGGGTGTTTTGGTCATGGAAGAAAAGATACAATGGATTTGGACGGGCCTGGGAGCGATCATGGCCGTTTGGGGAGGAGTACTCAAGCTGATCGAGGTCTTCGGTCAGGCCGGAGCTTTCGAGTTCGTGTTCTTCAGGGGCGCGGATTATATCCTTTTGATTGCGGGACTGGCTCTGGTTATTTTGTCACTTGGCCACGATCTTCTTTTCGGAGCGCAGCCGGATACTGATTCCCTAAAATGGGGCTTCGAGATGTCCGGCTCTCCGGAGAAGAAAAATTCCGGCCCCTGAACACTTGTTCTGATTAAAGTTGACAAGAGATTTTATGTTCGCATGTGGAGGACATGGAATGAACGCATTACGAGGGATTATCACGGTTTTACTGGTTGCTGTTTTTGCAGCGGGCTGTGAGGACGGCAAACTTAAGATAGAAAAAGTTGAACCTTCGTCCTTCAAGTCTGGTGAGGCGGTAATGCTGGACATAAGCGGGAGCGGATTCCAGGAAGGCGTCCGCGTATGGGTTGGCGACCATGAATGCCCGGAAGCCAAAGTAAGCTCGAAAAAGCGTGTCATTGCGCTTGCACCTACCGCGCTTGGCGGTGGCAAACATGAGCTTCGGGCAATGAACCCTGACGGAAAGAGCGCTACGCTGGCTAAGGCATTGGAGGTCAAAAGCTCTCTTAAACTCACCAGAGTGAAGCCGGCACGCGTACGGCATAAAGGCAGAAAGGCAAGCGTGCTGGTAAAAGGACAAGGCTTTCAGAAAGGATGCAAGGTTTATTTCGGCATTGTCCCCTCTCCCGAGGTCGAGTTCAAAGACGCCTTCAACCTTGTTGCCCGGCTTCCTTCTCTTCAAAAAGGGGTTCACGACGTCCGGGTGGAGACCCCTGACGGGAAAGATGCCTACCTTTATAACAGCTTTCAAGTGCTCTCCCCCCGCCAAAAACTCAGTCTAGACGAGTTTGAAGCTGAAAGTCTGGGCCACTCTGAGAATCACCGGCATCAGCAGGGAGTGGCAGTAGCCGATTTCAACCAAGACGGGCTCCTGGACTTTTTCCTGACCTCCGAGCCCAAGCCGCGCCTGTTTATTAATGAGGGTGACGGCAAGTGGAGAGACCTCATTGAAGAGGAGGACTTGGAGATCAGGGCCGCATACGGAGCATACTTCGGGGATTTCGACAACGACGGCTTTCCTGACCTGCTTACCACGGGCAGACCCGCGAATCTCTACCGTAACGTCAAGGGGAAAAAACTGGAAAACGTCTCCGAACAGATGAGAATTGATCGCGAGAAATTAATATTTAGTGCGGCCTGGGGGGACTATAACGCTGACGGACTGTTGGACCTCCACCTGGGATCGGCCAAGTCAAACGACTTTTTTTACGAGAACAAGGGAGACAAGTTCGAGAGGGTCTTTACTGATGTAACGGAAAAGATGACCATCGCAAACGAGATGGGCAACAATCAGCCCACCAGTTTCTCCAGCGCTTTTGCGGACTATGATAATGACGGATACTGTGACCTGTTTGTGGGCATCCGTGCCCAACCCTCCATGCTCCTGCACAACGAGCAAGGCCGGGATTTGGAAAACGTGATCGAGTCTTCGGGACTCGTTATTAAAAAGATTGCTTCCGGCAAGGAAAGATACGTGTACAGCCTCGATTGGGGCTCCGCGTTCGCGGACGTGAACAATGACGGTCTGCTCGATCTTCTCTCTCTTTCCGGCTCGGACCTGAACCTTTACATGAACAACGGGAACGGAACCTTCAAGGATATAACCGAGTTGTCCGGGCTCAAAGTGGGCCAGTTCTCATTGGGGCCGGCGTGGGGGGACTTCGATAATGACGGTTATCAGGACCTGGCTATTACGGACAACCTTTCCGGCGCCCGGATATTTCGCAACCTCGGTGACGGCTCTTTCAAGGACGTAACCAGCGAGGTGGGCCTGAGCAACTCCATCAGCACCCCCATGGGCGCGGCCTGGGCGGACATAAACGGGGACGGGGCCCTGGACCTGATCATGTCCAACTTCATGGGAGCAAGCCGGATCTATATCAACTCCCCTTATCCGGGCCGCCACTATCTCAAGGTCAGGCTGGAGGGGACCCGCTCAAACCGGATGGGTATCGGATCGCTGGTACGCGTTTTTGCCGATGACCGGTCCTGGACAAGGCATGTGAGCGGGGGGGAAGGTAACATGAGCCATCCTCCGGCATTGCTCCATTTCGGCTTGGGCGAAGCGGAAAAGGTTGACAGGATAGAGGTTGTCTGGCCCGGCGGAGAACTGCAAAAGGTAGATGACATCGAGGTTGACTCTACAGTAAAGATAACCCAGCCCGACAAGCCGCCCGAAAAGGGGAACTAGTGCCTTGTCAAGCTTACACTGACGCATAATGTGCGAGCGACGGAAGTCGCGATATCAGTCGCTTGGACGAAAAATATCTATCTTGTAAGCGACGGAAATCGATTGACAAAGCACTAGCAATAAAGAAGCTTTCGCAAAGGAGAGTGGAAGTCCGGATGTACGCCTGTTATTTCTGTGGGGGGGAGCTTGATCTTAAGGACAGGGTAATGAGAAAGGATACCTGTCCTCATTGCGGGAGAGACCTCCATTGCTGCCTGCAGTGTAAGTTCTATGATCCTTCTTTTCATAACCAATGCCGCGAGCCACAAGCGGAGATGGTGAGGGAGAGAGATAAATCCAACCTTTGTGACTTCTTCCAATTTGCCGGTGCAAAGGCCGCGGAAAATAACAACGGAGATAGCGCCCGCGATAAAGCGAGGTGGGAGCTTGACAAGCTCTTCAACAAATAGCGCCGCCGTTCACGGTTTTCAAGGGGTTGCGGAAAAGTTCACTTGACAAAGTTTAAACATTATTGTAATTTGATTAGGCTTTTTACGGGCACAGAGGGGAAAAAGAATTCCAGGAGGTTATGGTTATGAAAAAGAGAATGCTTTTGTTGGCCCTGATCGTCGGTTTGGTTGTCGGCCTTTTCGCCTGTGTGGCCGACGACGAGGACGATGACAATGGCAGGCCCTGGACGTGGCAGCGCATGGCCAGGTATATTGACGAGCAACTGGGGGCCATAGCCACCGGCAATAACCCCCAGTGTGACAAAAACCCCGTGACTTGGGGCACCCACTGCAAGAACAACCTGGACGGGAAAGTCAGCAACGAAATGGTGGCAATGATGGTGGCGCTCAAATACGATTGTAACTGGCCGGGATATGACTTTCCCGACTGGAGACCACTTAATGCAGATTTGTGCACCTACGACGGCGACAACAACGGGACCGCGGACATTGACGAGGTATGCGAAATTTACGGCACCACAGCGGCTGGCGACATCGAATGCGATAAAAAAGGCGAAAACAGCTATAGCTTGAAATATATTGAGTGCAAATACCAAAGCCCTGTTGCAGGCTGCTGGTATAACCTTAACGGAAAGCTGGAGGTTGAATCATATTTTACTGATCGGGGAGAACTGATCACGGTGATAGAGTACAAAGATTTCCAGGCGCACAAGATATCGTCCGCCCCCTACAGCCAGTATAAGTTCAACGGAAATGAAGTTTTCTATAAGGTGCTTGATCCCATAACCGGCGAACAGATGACGGGAACCACCGGCAATCCCGACGGCATGAGAATTCTGAGAACCACCTGGAACGTGGATTATGACGGCCCCGGACAGAACGTGCCCGGCCAGTACAAGATAAAGGTGGCGGATGATGAAGAAGACGGCCTGGCATTACTGGGGTCTTATGGAAAAGCCGTATGGTATGATGAAGCCTTTGAAACAAAAAACGGAAACACCATCAAAATGAAGTTCTATGATAGAGATTTCCCCTGGAACGACTTGCCCAACTCCGGATGCAAGGTGGACGCGGTTAATATAAACCCCACGCAACGCACCTTTGACATAGAGAGCCAAGGCCCCTACTCCGGCGACGGTTGCCTTCCCGACAAGCAAGGATTATCTTATTGAAAACCGCTTGACAAGCAATGGGATGAGACAAAGGGAGGAGCCAGGAGCTCCTCCCTTTGTGCTGTTGGAGTTATTAGTAAATACGGTCGGTTTACATCTAATCCTGCCGGCTTTTTCCTTCTTTGCCCTGCTTTGCCAGCTCGTAGCGCAAAAGCGCTATCTCCTGGGTCAGGTCTTTTATCTGGTCTTTCATCTTCGAGTTAATGATGGAGAAATGAAGGCTCATGATGAGCAGGAACAGGAACGAAAAAATGAACAGGGTGCTGGTGGGGTCTACTGCTCCGATAAGTGATGTCAGCCATTTAAGCAGCCCGTACCACAGCGAAAGCACGAGAACGGCGATTCCTACCCCCATCCACAACAGGGAGTACTCCTCCCTGAGCTTGCGCTTTCTGATCAGGTATACGATCACCGCCAGCAGGACCAGCGACGTCAACACGGCAAACGGCCTTTGTTCAGGCAGCAATGCAGGCCTCCTTTCGCTTCTCGGCAAGGTCGCCACGGGTGGCGATGTGGAGCAGGGACACCGTCATCTTGGCTAGGTAATATAGGGGCCGCAACAGCCCCGTATGCATGGAAACGCCGCTTTTGCGGCTCCGGACCGAAACGGGCAGCTCGGTTATATTGAATCCCATCCGGGAGAGCATGACGATAACGTCGGCATCAGGGTAGTCCTGCGGGAAGAGATCGAGCAGAAACACGGAAGCGACCTCCCTGGTCATGGCGGCCATGCCGGAGGTGGGGTCGGTGATCCTCCGGCCGACAGCCAGGGAAGCAGCCTTGCCGAAAAGCCGGATACCCAGGTCGCGATATCGGGAGTGCCCGCGGGTGTTGCTTATGTATCTCGAGCCGATAACATAATCGGCAAGTCCTTCGCGAAGTGGCTGGAGCAGGCCCGGGGCCTCGGCAGGGTCGTGCTGTCCGTCAGCGTCAAAGCTCAACAGGTGGGCAGCGCTGGTGTGCCGGAGCGCAAACCGAAAGCCCGCCTGCAAAGCTCCCCCGTAGTTCAAGTTGGTCGAAAGCCGCAAAACAGTTGCCCCGGCCTGCTTTGCCTTTTCGCCGGTGTCGTCAGTAGAGCCGTCGTCAACCACCAGCACGTCAAACCCGTAGTCCATAAGCTCGGACAACGTCTCAGCTATGACCTCGCCTTCGTTGTAGGCCGGCATCACTATGAGAACGTCTTCTGCCATGACCGGACCTCTTTATAATATTCTATCATCTCTTTGGAAATCCCGCTCCAGGAGAGATGCTCATCACAGAAGCTCCGGCCCTTTTCTATCATCCCCCTCTCCTTTGCTGCATCGCCTTTCGCGATTATGTCGGCAATGGCCCTCGAGTCGCCGTAGGGAACAACGTAGCCGGCCCCTGCTTTGCCTATCCACTCTCCGCAGCCGCTGTCGCCGGCCACTATCACCGGAGTGCCGCACAAAAGCGACTCCCAGGGCACCAGCCCGAAAATCTCGTCCCTGCCGGCATAAATGGTGTAACGCGCCTGCCGATAAGCGCTTGCTTTCAGGGGACCGGTGACCAGGCCGGTGAATACGACTCTTGGAGCAATGGAAAGCTTTTGGGCAAGCCTCTTAAGCTCGCCCGCATAACCCATGTCATTGCCGGCGACGACCAGGAGAAGGTCCTTTCTGTTAACAAGCGAAAGAGCGGTGATGGCGTGCTCAATGCCTTTTCGAGGGGTGATTTTGCCGAGGTAAAGCACGTAATCGGATTTGATGTTGAACTCGTCCTTAAAACTTTGGCCATGGTCGTCCGGGTCCATGTCCACTCCGTTCGGAAAGACGCGGACCTTCGAGCGCGGAACTCCCGCGGCTTCGATCTGGTCAATCTCCGCTTCGGAGACCGCTATAAAAGCGTCGGTCCGGCATACCTGGCGCCT
>CAYQTK010000030.1:0-23318 GCA_964420375.1 uncultured bacterium | reverse complement strand
TGGACCTCGTGGCCGAGCTCGGCCTGCGCCCGGGCGAGTGCATGGGAAAGCCGGGGAATGCCGCCGTATGCCCAGGCGCCGTGGAAGTAAGGGGTGACGTGGAGGACCTTCAAGCGTGCTCCCTTGCAAAGAGACCATAGTAAAAGGACGCGGTCATGTGAACGTCGAACTCTTTTATTGCTTCCATGTCCGGTTTCGCTTTTCCGAAAAGAGCGTCTGCTATGCCTTGGGCCAGGGCGTTTGCATTGCCTTCGGGAACTTCGATCACTCCGCTGCCTTGAAGCTCGGCAGGCACCGAGCACGGCCGGGTGGCCACCACCGGCCGGCCTGCGGCCAGGGCCTCGAGGATAACCACGGGCATGCCTTCGCCCTCCCCGGTGGCGTCCGGCACGGAAGGCACGACAACCGCGTCGGCTGCGCTGTAAAGACCGGCGAGCTCATCATTGGGAACAGTTCCAAGAAACCGGGTGAGGTGGGATATGCCCTCCTTGTCGGCAAGCGACTTAAGCCCGGCCTCCAATGCGCCGCTTCCCGCGATCACGAGCATAAACGCAGTCCCTTTTTGATATAGCAAAGCCATGGCGCGGACCAGGAACTCGACTCCCTTTTTGGCGGAGAGCTTGCCTGCGAACAGGATGACCGGTGCGTCTCCTGCTTCGAGCTTCTCTCTCCATGCTTGCCGGCGTTGTTCGGAAAAGGCGAACCGGTTGGTGTCAACTCCCATGGGTCGGACGAGTACATCGGCATGGGGCGCGGTTTTCCTGATGCCCTCTGCCAGCCTGGAGCCTGCACACACCACTGCGAGGGTCCGCTTTGCCATGAACCTGATGAGCGCGTCCCCAAGTGGCAGCCTTTGCAAAAGGTCGTAGTCCGCGGCATGCGCAGTGATAATGTGCGGCTTTCCGCGGACAATAACGGACGCCAACAGGCCGGAAGGCACCAGCCAATGGCTGTTGATGATATCATGCGAGCCTTGGTGCCGGAGTATGGCTGCTGCTTCCGCCACAATCAGGGCGAAAGCCGCCAGCTTGTTGGCCATGCTTTCTCGGACATGGCCTATTATGCCGGCGCCGTCCGCGAGAAGTTCGAGCCTGGCGGGCGCGTACCGGAACCTCTTGACGCGAATGCCCTCGTAAAGCTCGGATGTTTTTGCACCCGGATAATGGGGCGCCAGCACGGTAACGTCGCAGAAGCGGGCCATGGCGCGAGCGTGATGGAAGACAAAAGGCGCCGGTCCGGCGTCTGCTTCCCACCGCGGGAAGGTGGTGGTAATAATGAGCAGCTTTGGCTTAATGGATTTGTTCACTGCTGTTTTATTTCCGGCCCGTTTCCCGGCTTTTTTGGTCTTGGTCCTTTTCCATTCTCTTTACGCGGAAAAGCAGGTCGCCGAGTAGCTTGCGGTTGGAGCCGATAAGGTCAGCCACCAGCGCCATGACCATGACCTGGAAGCCGATGATAAGAAGCACGGCAGACAAGATAAGTATCTGAACGTGGCCCTTGCCTCCCTCGGTGATGAAGTAGTAGACAAACCAGCAGCCGATGGCAAGACCGCTTGCAAAGATGGCCGCTCCCAGCGCGGAAAAGACCTTGAGAGGTTCATACATAGAGTAGATGCGGACCAGGGTGGAAGCGCTTTTGGCCACGTAATGGGGGACGCTCTTGAAAAGACGCGACGGCCTTTTCACCGGCTCGGTATCCACCTTTACGCTTTTGACCTTGAGCCTGTCCTTGCCCGCCTGGATCAGGCTCTCCAGGGTATAGGTAAAGTCGGAAACAAGGTTCAGCCGCAACGCCGCTTCCCGGGAGTAGGCGCGAAATCCGGATGCAGCGTCTTCGACTTCGGTGCCCGACAGCACCCGCACAGTGGAAGAGCCCGCCACCTGGAGAAGCTTTTTAAAGCCGGGATATTCCGGGTCTCCCCTTATTCCCCGGTCGCCCACCACCACGTCCGCTTCTCCGCTGATGACGGGCCCAGCCAGGCGGGAGACGTCCGCTCCCTTGTACTGGCCGTCCGCGTCGATGTTCACGATAACGTCCGCGCCCAGCCGGAGGCTTGCGTCCATGCCCGCTTCGAACGCCTTGGCAAGGCCGCGGTTTCCGGAGAAGCGCACCAGGTGGTCCGCACCTGCGTTGCGGGCCGTTTCCGCGCTTTGGTCGCTGCTGCCGTCGTCAATCACCAGCACATCTACACGCTGCACACCTGCTATATCGCGGGGAACGCTTTTAATAACAGAAGCGATGCTCGCTTCTTCATCAAGACAAGGTATCTGGACTATGATGTACAAGGCGGGAAGGTCTCCTTCCTGAAATTATCGCCGTATAAATCGCAGAGCGCATGGCATAGAGAAGATTATGGCAGATTTGCCGGAGCCGGGCAAGACTTGTTGTTTTGCGCCGCAGGGCAAATGTTTTTAAGATTGAACCCATGAAAGACGACGTCCACACAGATACCGCAAAGGAGATACACGGCCGGCAAGGGCCGGGGCCGTATTCTTTGGCTGTTGCTGCCGCTGTTTGTTTGCTCTATCTCGGTTTCCTCTCCCGCCAATATAACTTTGACGGCACCGTGTTCTCCTTGTGGCTCGGACAGGCTGTGCACGGCGGTCATCTTGGAAACCTGTTTCACCCTCACCATATGCTTTATCTTCCCCTTGGTTTCGCGTTTGCCAAGCTCCTGGCATTGCCGGGAATCGAAGGGGGGATGGCCGTAACTCTCCAGTTCATGGACGTGCTCATTGCCGGCATCACTCTTGTTTTGTTTCATCTTCTCTGCTTTAGACATACCAAGAGCAGGTTTGTTTCCACTGTGGTCACCTTGCTTTTAGCCTTTTCCTGGAGCTTCTGGTACCTGTCAGTCGAGCCTGAAGTTTACATACTTCATACCCTCATGGTGGTCTTGTCCGTTTCTTTGCTTTTCAAGTTTATCGATCCGGAAGCACCGGGCAGACTCGCCCGGGCTCCGTGGCCCGCGAAGTCCATCCTCCTGGGAGTTTCCGGCGCCTTGTGCGTGCTGACCCATATCACCGGAGGATTGTTCCTGCTGCCCCTTGCACTAGGAAGTTTTCTTTATTTAACCCCAAAAGAGCCGGGAGGGCTTTACCGCCGATTGCGGGCGGGAACACCGCCTGTTTTGTTAATGGCGGCCACTGCTTTTTTGCTGATCGCCATTGTTTACTGGCTCGGATATGAGATAACTCCCCGTGCAGCAGAACAGGGCTTTCTGCCGTGGCTTATCGGCCTGGCCGATCCCGACACCGGCCTGGGTTATGAAAAAAGCTACTGGAAGCTCTCGCCGGACGCGTTCAAGCTGTGGCTCGCCGGCATGCAGAGAAACCTTGTCGGCGGCCATGAAGACCTGCTTTCCAAAGCAAGTTGGCTTTCGCTTTTTCGAGCTGCCGCACTTTTTCTCTACGTTGCCGGCATTATAATCTACCTGGTCCGGCTTCCGCAGCTTCTTCGCCAACAAAAGCGCGTGCATCTTCTTTTGCTTTCCGCCATCATCCCCCTTTGCCTTTTTACCATGGTATGGGAACCGCAAAACTTCGAGCTTAAGACGGCCCTGCATCCTCTGCTCTGGCTTGCTGTGGCCATGGGCATAACCAGCCTGGCCCCCGTCTTAAAAACACGCCGAAGCAAAACCGCTGTATACGCGCTTCTGCCCGTGCTTGCCTGCTTTCTTTTCTTTCACAACTTTTACTCCACGGTCCTGCCGGGCTCGCAGGGGAAGAACAACCCGGACCTCCAGAAGGCCTATCATATCCGGGACCACACCGAACCAGAGGCGGTTGTTTACCTGGCCGGCGTAAACGGGGGTTACCGGATGGGCAAGATATACGTGCTTTACTTTTCAGGCAGGCGCAGACGGGTGGTCGATTGGATCATTGGCAGGGGTGAGAGGCCTTTTCCAAATAACCTGTTGATATCACTTTACGCTGACCGGGACCGGTCGGTTTACGTTCTTGAAGAGCTTATAAAAGAAGGCCCCGCCCTTTCGAAACTGGGCAAGAACCATAACATCGATTCTTCCCGGATCAAGGAAGTGTTTCTGTCACTGGAGCCGGAGCTTGTCTCCAGGTGGAGCGAGAGCTTCGCTCTTTACAGGATTCATCCGGAAAAGATTCCCCCGCCGCGGGCTCCTGCTGTGCCGTGAGCTTACTCGGGGCCATTCCAGCCCGCGAGCTCGGCCAGGAACCTGTAGGTATAGACTGCGCAGGCATTGTGCTCCCGGAGCTCTTCTGCCAGGTCCGGCTGGTTGTTCCGGGTCGCCGCGGTAATGTCCAGGTGAGTGTAGCCCTTGATAAGATGTACGCTGCTCTCCGAATGACTGAGCACACCGGGGGGAAAGTTCTCTTCGGAAAGCTCGGGCACCTCGTACTGTCCCATGCTGTCGTCACCGTAAAAAGCGATCACCGGCAGGGTGATGTCCCGCACGTGCGTTGCACAGAAGAGCTCAGTGCCGTCCTCCTTTGCCACCTTGTCTCCCAGCATGCCCGCGTCCGTAGACAGGCGCGGGGGAAAGTACCACTCCGCAAAATCGTTTGGCCCCCTGGACATTCCCGGTGCTTCTGCATACTGCGCGGGCCCGCTGTAGATGG
Organism: uncultured bacterium; assembly: GCA_964420375.1. Classification (GTDB taxonomy): domain Bacteria; phylum RBG-13-61-14; class RBG-13-61-14; order RBG-13-61-14; family DATKZS01; genus CAYQTK01. The sequence continues at coordinate 18,723 of CAYQTK010000030.1, read as the reverse complement.
AGCGGGCGAACTCGTAGAAGTCGGTGACCTCGGGGTTTTCTTTTTCGTCTTCTTCGCAACTGCCGAACAGCGTCTTGCCTTCCGCAGGATGCCCGGAATCAATGTTGTCCCAGTCATAGGTGTAACTCTTATCCATGGCGATATGTCCGGGCAGCCAGGGAGTGAGCAGGGGACACTCATTGGGGTCCAGAGGAACTGTCGCGGTTTTTCTGCGGACCTGTCCGCCAAGGCCGAGTTCGCCGGTGGGATGTCCGATCGAGGCCCTTGCTATAAAGAAGGGGCTGGTGTCATCGTCCATGGCATATCCCAGCATTGCTTCGTTGGTTATATGGGGAAGCTTGACCACTGCCGGCCGGGCATACATGGGGAACAGGGCTTCTTCCCCCCTGGCGTTATCAGCCGCCCATGCGGACAAGGCCAGGGAGAGCATGGTTGATGGAGCGTACCTGATGCCGAACATGTTCAAGTCAAAGTAGACCTTGCCGTCCTCGTAGCGGTCCATGACCTTGCGGAGGTATCTGTCCGCCTTTTTGACGTCGGGCTCGTCCTTGGGAAAAGAGCCTCCTTCGAGCAGGACCAGGCCGTCCACATCGTTCATTCCCAGGATTCGCCGGTGGGGCCTTCGGTCGAAGTCATAAGCGGCGTAGAGCACGGTCAGTGTTCCGCCCAGGGAATGCCCGCCTATAAAGAGATTCGTGCCTTCTTTCTTGATCACCCGGCGGTGCCCGGAGTCGGTTTCCATGATCATGCCGCCCAGTTTGCGATGTGCTTCCAGCACGATCTCCCTCCAGTCGCGCAGGGTGGTGTCTGCACCGTTTCCAGCCAGGAACCGGACATCATCGTGGGAGAGGGGCGTGAACCTTCTTCCCATGAGCTCAATACCCCGGCCGTCCTTTTCGAAGCCCGGTCGGTAGTAATCGCTCATTTTTTTAATTCTCTCACTGTTTCCCAGTTCCTGGTGTTGCTCTGCCCACCATATGCCGGTGTGGTCCTCCAACAGTTCGGAGCGCCGGTCGAGTAGCCAGACCTCGAAGCCTTTAACTCCCGCTTTTGCGGCAAGCCGCAAAAGATGCCGGGCGTAGATGTCCATGCTCATGGCTCCCGCCCAGGTGCCGGGCATGAGGATCAAAACCGTTTTTAGAGATGAGGTGTCGCCGGAGAGGCGATACGAGGTATAAATGGCCCGGTTGAGGTCGGGGTACTTGCCGTTCTCGAGCCTGCCGTTGCCGTCCAGGCCAAGGGAGTCGGCGAGCCTTGGCGAGTACAGGGGAGCATTTTTCGAGCGTATGTTGAAGCTCCCGTCCGGTGTGGTTGCTCCCTCCGGCTCGGCATAGGGAGCAGGTGCGGCAATCAAGTGTTTTTCCACTTTAAGCTCCGGGGACGTGCCATAAGAGTAGGCCGGGAAAAGACAAAGACATATAAACAGGCCGATGATTCGTTTCATGAAAACCTCTCCTCCCTGGAGTCGACAAACAGCATATCGTTTGTCGCTTATTGCTCCATGCTTTTCTGCACGGGAACTATGTCGAACCGGTGAACCTTGACGCTTCCCGCTCCGGCAGGCGGGTCCAGTCGAAGCTGGGCGATATCTTTTTGCAGCACGAAATCGGGGACACTGCCCAGGGGCAATGATTTTATAAATACGCTTTTTTCTACCGGCGCTGAAAAGATCAGGCTCATGTCTTCATTAAAGCTGCTTCCGCTTGTCCTCCAGAAAAACTGGATATCGCCTGATGACCCTTGCTCTGGCGATTCGATCTCCATTTTTATCTTTATTTCCCTGACAAGCAAGGGGTTAAGTTTCAGAGACCCGGTGAGGTAAAACGGGTCGGGTCCGGTAATCCTGTATTTCCCTTTTTCACCTGGTTTGTTCAAATCATTCATCGGGAATAATCCCCTCTTCCGCTTTTCGCCGAGCCTTATAGTCTTCAGGGGGTAGTCCAACTTGCGGAGCGATTCTGTCCTTTCCATATACGCCTTGCCAAGCCGGTCGGTCAGGTCGATAGTGGTATTTCGTGACCTGTCCCATTTCCAGAGCATTGCTTTCTTATTTTTCACATCTTCCAGCGCCGGTAGTTCCATTACATACCTTCTCTCTCCGGTCCTTCCGGCGTGGAAAGCCTCAATTCTTCTTCGCCGGTAATTATTTCCCGCCTTCTCCTTGGGAAGTGCCCGCTTAAAAGCTGCAGTCAAGGTTGTATTCCTGAAAAACAACATAACTCCCGAGTCGGTCTGGGGGAAGTCCCAAAGATATATTTCTCTGGTTCGAGGAGGCACCTCGGCAGCCTCCAGGTAATTCAACACGTTCTTCACCTTTTTGTCCGCTGCCTGGAATGCGAACAAGTTGGCCCTGAGCTGAAAGATGCACAGTACCAGGTATAGCGGTAACAATACTCCGGCAACGCTTCTTTTCCAGGAAGGGGTTATGAATATCTCGGCGGCGATTATTGCCCATAAGACAGACCATCCCGGCAGAGCGGGATACAACAGCCTGGAGCCCGCCCACTCGCGGTAGTGCCATTGGTACACAACAGCCGGAGCGAGGGGAAGAACGATAAGAACCACGGCAAGAATAATTGCAGAAGCCGACCCTGGTTCTTTCTTTAACACAAGCCATAATAAAAGCATAAAAAGCGGGAGCAAAAAGGCCCACCAAGGCACGACAAAGATTCCTTCCGCGGGCCAGACCGGAGCGGTTAGGTGACCGAAAATGACAGAGAAGTTATTGTATATCTTGGCGCCGAAAGACTCTGACAACTTGCTTTCCGGGATTAACCGCCAGTTAAGTCGAATACGGAAAAACAGGTATGCGCCCACGCCGAGAAAAACCGCACACACCCGTTGCAGGCGTTGCCCGGCTAGGGATGGAGATGATCTTTTGCCAAAGGCTTTTCGGAAAAGGCTTGTTTTCTGAATTTCGAGAGCAAACACGGCGATCGCAAACAGAGCCCCGGTCTCCTTGGAAAGCATGGACAGGAAGATGAAAAGGGATATGAAGGGCAGGTACAAGAGGGAAGGTTTTCGCAGGTGGACGAGATATGCGATTAAAGCAAGGAGCGCAAACAGGGTGCAGAGGAGGTCGAACCTGCCTGATACCCAGAACACTGCTTCTGCCTGGGCGGGATAATAAAGGAATATTAACCCGGCGATGGTGCCTGCCGCGAGCTTTCTGGCTCCCTTGGTCCCGGGTTCACCGGGTAGTACCAGCCAGGCCAGGCATCCCACCAGCAGGGAGTTTACAACATGGATGCCGACATTGATAAGATGATGAGCAAATGCACTGTTTCCCAGCAGCTCCCCCAATAACCAGGGGGCTGCCCCTGCCGGGCGGAAGAAGTAACCGTCCATTAACTTGAAGAACGAGGCCATGAAGAAGAGAGGACGTTTTTTATCGAGGACATTGAGAAACAGGTAATCGTCGGCAAAGAAGCCCAGGCCGCAGGCGTTGGAGTAGATGCAGACCGCCGGCAGACAAGCCGTCACAACAAGAGCAAACAAGAGCCATGGGCTTTTCAGCTTAACTTGGTCACCTCTTTTCCAGACCGTATTATCGAGATTGGGGCCGGCAGGTATTACCAGCGGCAAATCATATCAGGGCATGTGTAAAGGAGCCTCCATCCTTCCCCGGCTTTCATACCATTCCACCAGGTCGTGGCTCATCCGCCTGGAGATATCCCCGTTTTTATGGAAGATATTGCCCTGCTCGCGGGGGTCCTGCTCCAGGTTGTAAAGCTCCCAGCTCGAGCCTGTAAAATTATAGATGATCTTGTAATCTCCTTTTCTCATGCCAACCAGCAAAGGGGAAGACTTTTTTGCAGCCATCTTCCAAGGCCGGATGTCGGGCACCATGTAAGAGTATGTCTCCAGGTAGAAAGGCACGGTAGGGGGGGCGACATCGTTGTTGATCAGTGGCATAAGGTTTCTTCCCATCATCTGGGGGGGCACGGAAATATCCAGGTAAGAAAGTATGGTGGGAGTGATATCCATGAGTTGGATGGGGTTAAGGATGGTCTTGCCTGCATCCATGCCGGGTCCGGTCATGATGAGGGGAACATTGAGCACGCTCTGGTAGAGAAGCCGACCGTGGCCTACAGCTTTACCTCCGCCTCCCAGGTGCTCGCCGTGGTCCGAGGTGATGATTATAAGAGCGTTGTCCAGGTAGCCTTTGTCCTGCAAAGCCTCCAGGAGAAGATGGGCGTGGTGGTCGCAGTAGGCCAGCTCCGAGTCGTAGCTGTCCTCGGTCTCGTTGCGCTCTCGACCTGACGCGGGCGGGTTTTGTTTGAAGCTGAACCCCTCGTACTCCTTGTGCGGCTGATGGGGATCGGGAAAATGGGTCCAGAACAGGAACGGCTCTTCGAGGCCCGACTCGAAAAGTTTTAAGGCCCTTTCGGTCATGACTGCCGCATCAAGCTCGAACCGGAAGAGCAGTCCCTTGTCTATCCAGTAATCAAAGTCCCGGTTCAGCCCCGAACGACTGTGGTACAGGGGCGAGCAGCCGGCCACCGCGGCCGTGGTGTAGCCGTGGCGTTGCAGCACCCCCGCAAGGGTCTCGATATCCTCCCTTATGGGGAGACCGTTACGGATCGAGCCGGTTTTATAAGGGGGAAGGGAAGAAAAGAAAGAAGCCATGGAAGGATTGGTCAAGGGAATATGGCTGGTAACGTCAGTAAATTTGACCCCCCGTTCAGCAAGCCGGTCCAGGTTAGGGGTGGTGTTGCGCGGATAGCCGTAAGCGCCCATGTGGTCGGCGCGCATGGCGTCAACCCCGATGATGATAATGTTCGGCTTCTGCGGGGATCGGGCGCCGAGCGTCCCGCACATCAGAAGGGCCAATACAAGAACCGGCACTGTCTTTCTCATTTGTTTTCACCTCTATTTCAGGGTTCAGATATTCAAAGCTTTGCCTCATTTAAAGATAGCAAAGTCCCCGAGCGCGGGCAAGACGATTAACAACAGACACCCTCTCCAGGTTCCGGATTTGATTTCCAGGGTTGGCCCTTAAACACGTCCACGGGGTGTGCGACATATCGCACACCTACAGCCACGTTGAAACTTCCCGGTTATGGGATACATTAGGTAAGATATCACGCTTTTTCCGGGAGCGGTTTTTAGAAACAATGGATAATAGTAACATTTACATAAAGGGCGCCCGCGAGCACAACCTGAAGGACATCGACGTTGAGATACCCCGCGATAAGCTGGTGGTCATCACCGGCGTGTCCGGCTCGGGCAAGAGTTCGCTTGCTTTTGACACCATCTATGCGGAAGGACAGCGACGTTACGTGGAGAGTCTTTCGGCTTATGCCCGGCAGTTCCTGGAGCTCATGAACAAGCCGGAGGTCGACACCATCGAGGGGCTTTCTCCGGCCATATCCATCGAGCAGAAGCACGTGTCCAAGAACCCCCGCAGCACCGTGGCCACGGTAACCGAGATCTACGATTACCTGCGGCTGCTCTTTGCAAGGGTCGGACATCCTTTCTGTTACCAGTGCGGCCGGGAGATATCCACCCAGACAGTGCAGCAGATGGTCGACCAGGTGATGGAGCTTCCCGAGGGGACCCGCATCAACATCCTGGCTCCGCTGGTCAAAAACCGCAAGGGCGAGTACAGAAAAGAGCTGAACCGACTTCGCAAAGAGGGGTTCATCCGTGTCCGGGTGGACGGCGAGCTTTACGAGCTTGGCGACGAGATATCCCTGGACAAGAAGAAGAAGCATACCATAGAGGTCTTCGTTGACCGGCTGGTGGTGCGGCCGGAAAAGGTCGAGAAGCGCCTTGCCGATTCGTTGGAAACCGCGCTCAAGCTCGCGGAAGGCATAGTACAGGTCGAGCTGGTGCCCGCAAACGAGGAGGAAGAGCCCCACAGGCTCATCTTCTCGGAAAGGTTTGCCTGCCCTTCCTGCGGCATAAGCTACCCGGAGATATCGCCGCGTATGTTCAGCTTCAATAACCCCTACGGCGCCTGCCCGGAGTGCGACGGGCTGGGAACCAAGATGTACTTCGACCCCCAACTGGTGCTGCCCGACCCGTCGCTGAGCCTGAGGGGAGGCGCCATCGCTCCCTGGTCGAAGCGGGGATCGGACTATTACTACCAGATGCTGGAAAGCCTGGCCCGCCATTACGGATTTGACGTGCGCATGCCTTTTAAGAAGCTCGCCAAAAAAGTCCAGAAGATAATCCTCCACGGGTCGGGCGACGAGAGCATCAAGTTCAAGCTGGAGAGCGACGTGGGCATGTCCCACACCTTCTCCCGCCCCTTTGAAGGCGTGATCCCCTACCTGGACCGTAGGTTCCGGGAGACGACCTCGGACGCCGTCCGCGAGGAGCTTTACAACTACATGTCCTATATGCTCTGCCCCTCCTGCGAGGGCGCAAGGCTCCGCAAGGAGAGCCTGAACATCCGGCTTAACGGCCTTAATATCGCCCGGGTCTCTGCCATGTCCATCCGGGAAGCTATGGACTGGGTAGACGCTCTCGAGCTATCCCCCCGCGAGACCGAGATCGCCTCCCGAATCATTAAAGAGCTGCGGGAGCGGCTGGGCTTCTTGCTGAACGTAGGTCTCGATTACCTCACCCTCGAGCGTCCCTCAGCCACCCTTTCCGGCGGAGAAGGCCAGCGCATCCGGCTTGCCACCCAGATCGGCTCCAGCCTGATGGGAGTTCTCTACATCCTCGACGAGCCTACTATCGGACTCCACCAGCGGGACAACCAGCGGCTCCTCAACACCCTGCTGCGGCTGCGGGACCTGGGAAACACCGTGATCGTGGTCGAGCACGACGAGAACACCATCCTTTCCGCGGACAATATCATCGATATGGGCCCGGGCGCAGGCAGGGACGGCGGCAGGATAGTGGCCCAGGGAACGCCCGCCCAGATCATGGCGCACCCCACTTCCATCACCGGCGCGTACCTCTCCGGAAGCAGGACCGTGCCCCTGCCGGTGCGAAAGAAGGCGGGCAAACGAAAGCTCACTGTAAAAGGGGCCGCCTTGAACAACCTGAAGGCCATAAACGCCTCGTTTCCTATCGGGCTTTATACCTGTGTGACCGGTGTTTCCGGGTCGGGCAAGTCCAGCCTGGTGATTGATACCTTGTACAAGGCGCTGGCCCAGAAGCTCCACCGCTCCCACCAGCAGCCGGGCGAGCACAAGGACATCATCGGCACGCAGTACCTCGACCGCGTCATAGACATTGACCAGTCTCCCATTGGGAGGACTCCCCGCTCGAACCCGGCCACCTATACCGGCCTGTTTACACCCATCCGGGACCTGTTTGCCAAGCTTCCCGAGTCGCGCATGCGCGGCTATAAGCCGGGCAGGTACTCGTTCAACGTGAAGGGCGGCAGGTGCGAGGCCTGTGAAGGCGGTGGCATGATCAAGATCGAGATGCATTTTCTGCCCGACGTGTTCGTGACCTGCGACGTTTGCGGGGGAAGCCGTTACAACCGGGAGACGCTGGAGATAAAGTACAAGGGCAAGAACATAGCCGACGTTCTGGACATGACCGTAAACCAGGCCATGGAGTTTCTGGGCAACATCCCTACAGTACGGCCGAAGCTCCAGACCTTGATAGACGTAGGGCTCGGCTATATCCGGCTCGGCCAGAGCGCCACCACCCTGTCCGGAGGTGAGGCCCAGCGCATCAAGCTCTCCCGCGAGCTCTCCAAAAGGTCTACCGGCCGCACCCTGTATATCCTTGACGAGCCGACCACCGGCCTTCACTTCGAGGACATCAAGAAGCTTCTGGCGGTGCTGAGTAGGCTGGTCGACGAAGGAAACACCGTGATAGTAATCGAGCACCACCCGGACGTGATAAAGTGCGCTGACTGGATCATGGACCTCGGTCCCGAGGGAGGCGAGGAAGGCGGCTACATTGTTGGGGAAGGCCCCCCGGAAAAGATAGCCATGATAGAGGATTCACATACGGGCCGGTTCCTCCTGCCGCTCCTGGAGAAAGAAGGGGCCATGGAGCTTGCCAGGTAAGGCGTGCCGTGGAGTAAAAACATGAAGAAGGCTCTACTTGTAATTATTGCTGTAGTGGCGATTGCCGCGGTGATCGCAGGTGGATGGTATTACTACCATGCAGAGCCTCCCCGCTTCAACCTGGTGGTGATAAGCATTGACGGGCTTCGCCCGGACCATCTCGGCTGTTACGGTTATAAGCGCGACACCAGCCCGGCCATTGACCGGCTTGCCGATGAGGGAGCGCTTTTCAAAACAACGGCCAGCTCGTCCACCTGGAGCCTGCCCGCTCATACCGCGCTCATGACCGGACTCCACGACCCCGTACACTCGGTAAGAGACGTTAACGATTCCCTGGACCCCAAACGAATCACCCTGGCTGAAGTGCTTCAAAAAAACGGATACCGCACCGGTGCGGTATTCACCGGCCGGTACTTAAGGCCCGGGGCCGGGCTCGATCAAGGGTTCGACAATTACATGCACGCTTCGGGGGACAGAGCGGACGTCCCTTCCGGGAAAGGGCGTGCAAGCAGAACTGCGGTCCTTGCGATGGAGACGGCAGAGGATTGGCTTTCCGGGCTGGAAGCACGGAAACCCTTCTTTCTTTTCATACAGCTCTCTGACTTGACTTCTGATCTCGATCCTCCGGAGAAGTACAGGAACATGTTCGATCCCGATTACGGGGGGACCATTGACGGCAAGGGCATGTATGATGATCCGCGAATCAATCCGGACGTGAAAAAAGAGGACCTCGAACACCTCAAAGCACTTTACGACGGCATGATCAGGTACGTGGACGACAAAGGGATAAGCAGGCTGCTTTCCTTCTTAAAAAGCGAGAAGCTCGGGCAGAACACCGTGGTTATCATCACTTCTCCGCACGGCTTCGAGTTCTTCGAGCACGGCAGCCTGGGCTTTGGCAATAACCTCTACGACACCACCCTGGTTGTGCCACTTATCATCTGGCGCCCCGGCATGGTCCCCGCAGTGGAAATTGAAAAGCAGGCGAACATTGTCGACGTCATGCCCACAATCGCCGACCTCATGGGGATCGCACCCGCCGGCGAGGCACTGGGCGAAAGTCTCTGCCCCCGCTTTCAGTCTCCGGATATGTCGGGCAAGCTTCCCATGCACGCGGAGCTCTCGTGGCAAGGACTGAATTTAGAGACCCTCCGCCAGAACGAACTCAAGCTCATACTGGACCATAGAAAAAAGGAGGCTTTATACTTTGACTTGAAAAAAGACCCTGCGGAAAAAAATCCTATTGTCGATATCTGGACAAGCAAAGCCCGCGAGGCACAAAAAAGTTTGGAGATACTTAGGCAAGGATTGAAAAAAGCCCGCCAGACGTTGAAGTGGTCTGACCAGCCCCCCAAGAGAGACAAAGCACAAAACCGCTCCGAATACAAAAGGACTCTTCCGGAGTAAGCTTTACAGCATGCAGACCGTTACTTGTTTTCCGACCACTCTTTCAGGAACTCCCACTGGTCCATGCTCTGGGTATATCTGCCTGACTTGCGAAGCCGGTCAATGGCATCCTGGAGGGGGATGCCCTCCAGGGTCATGATCAAAGGGATGAGCACCGTAGCTGTCCTGCCGATCCCGCCCCTGCAATGGACCACAACCTTCTTGCCCTGCTGTGTCGCACTTTGTACCAATGAAAGGATGCGCTCGAGTTGATCAGTCTCCGGCGGATGACCGTCGGGCAGAGGCTCGTGTACTTGCTCCATCTGCGTCTCGAACTCCGCAGGCACTTCCAGCGGCCGCGAGGTCAGGTTAACAATGAGGTTGATTCCCTGCTCCTTTAAAAAGCCCAGGTCTTTGGCAAGGTCGCCGTACCTTCCCGGCCGGGCGCATCCCGCCACCATGCCGTCCACGTGCCAGCAAAAGCGCAGGGAAAGCATGGTGCGTTCATAGTTTCTATCCTGTTCAGACATGGTATCCATAACAATTGTTATATAGCACAGAAGCCCGGTTATCTCAACGAGAGACAATTTCCGCAGACGTTCCCGGTTCGCTTTATAGTCTCTTTATAAGCTCGCAGCAGGCGATAACGTAGTCCCCCAAAACATCTGCTTTAACCCGGCCGATGGTGTCTTTTGGGGTATGGCTTTTGCCTGCGGCGCTTATAAAGTCCAGTCCTTTGTACCCGGCTTTTCGAAAAGGCGCCAGGTCGGTAGCCATGCCCAGGGGAATGCTGTATGGCTTCAAGGCTATTGATTTATCACAAGCTATCTTTTCCAGCCGCAAGATAAGGTCTTGAGGAGCGTGCCACGGAGGGATGCCAAAGGATTCCAGCACTCCCACGGTCCTTTTAGCGCCGCAGCCGTCGAAGTTCAGTATGACGGTATTTTGTATGGACAACTCGTCTTTATGTCTTTCCAGGAAGTCCCGGGCCCCCCATAAGCCGATCTCCTCTGCTGCTGTAGCCGTCACCCAGAGGTCAACTCCTTCGAGATACTCCTGCCGGAGCTTTTCCGCAACCGAGGATATGATGCCTATGCCGGTAGCGTTGTCCAGCGCGCCGTCAGACCCGTTGCCGGTGGTGTTCACAAGAAGAACCAGGGAGACAAACAAAAGCACGATTGATGCCGGCACAATAAGGTTGCAAAAAGGACAGCCCAGGTTGAAGAGTTTAAGAAGCGCTCCAACGACGATGAAAGCAAGTAAAAAACCGCCGCCCGCAGCCCCCAATAAGTATAGCGTGATCTGAAGCCATATGGGAAGCCGACGGCTCTTGGAATCGTAATGGGCCATGAGGACCACTGAAACGGCGTTCTTTTCACTGCGGAGCCTTCCGACCAGGTTGGCGCATCTATAGGGCGCTGTTTCAAGGTTGCCGGTTATTCCCTTGCGCCCGCGCTGAAGCAGTAAGCCGGGGGGAACGAATGAAAGCAATGCCAAAAACAATGCAGGAAGAGAGGCTCCGGCTTTCAAGCAGATCGCAGCGGCAAGGAGTATAGCGGCAGTGGGAGCAAGTATCCGTCTTGAAATCTTGTTTACGGGGTAGTCCGTACACCCGAACCACTCTTCTTCCACGTCAAGGCCTGCATCCTGCAAAGCCTGCTTTACCTTCTCGCGTGCCCTGCCCTCTCCGGAAGACCCCACCAGCCGCGGAAAAGATATGCTCGCAGCAATTCGGAAAGCCTTCCTTCCCGGATCGGTATCCATTTCCGGGTCTGCTAGAAGTCGGCCTGCAATGTTCCGCCCAAAGGCGACAGGTGGTGGGTTTCGTTTACGGTAACGATCACGACCTCGGGAGGACCGTACTCGAACCGGTTCAGACAGGCGGTGTCCTGGCGGAGTTCCCAGAACTTGTCGGGCTTGATTGACAGGAGTCCCAGCATAATGAGCTTGCAGATGACCCTATGGGAACACACGGCAACGGTCGACTCTGTATGCTCGACAGCCAGCCTGGAGATGGCCCGCATGGCCCGCGCCTGGGCTTCGGCAAGGCCTTCGCCTCCCGGAAAGACAACCTCTTCCGGGCTCTCCAGCCACTTGGAGTAAAGGTCGGGATACGCCTTTTTTATCTCGTCAGAAGACTTGCCTTCCCATTCGCCAAAGCTTAAGTCTATCACTCCCTCGAAGGGAATAACCTCTTTGCCCAATCTTACACCAAGCGGCTTGAGAGTATCCATTGACCGCGACAAGGGACTGGCATACAAATGGTCTATGCCTTCATTCTCCAATGCGTCCGCTACCAACTCGGCCTCCTTATGGCCCTGCTCGGACAACTCTATGTCTTTGCGGCCCCGAAACCGCTGATCCTTGTTCCACGCCGTCTGACCGTGACGTGCCAGGAAAAACTTCGTCATTTAAAACTCCTTTTCTAACGAGTCTCTGTAAAAAGCTCGAGCCGTGATTATTCTTCCCCTTCATCTTCCCGAGCGCCCGGCTTTAAAGTAGCGCCGGCCTTTTCCGAAACGTCTTCAGTAAGCTCCGGCTCGAATAACGCGCTTTCAAGTTCTTTGTACTTGTCATCCTCTACGGCCATGAAAACCTCGCTGGAGCCGTCCTGGTTCTTGTCTTCGTAGTCGGCAGAAGATACAAATACAATAACTTTGCCGTCTTCGTTCAAGTCGGGGAGGTTGGAGGTTCCATAGCTGAAGTCGGTGACCGGTTCGAAATATTTTTGCGGAGACTCTTCATTAAAGGCGTTCTTATTTCTGGAGAGCTCTCCGGGCATTTTTATCCTGAAGATTTCCAGGTTCCTTTCCGGATTTATATCTTCCATTCTTAATGAAGAGCTCAAGGCAAGCACGTTGCCGTCTCCCGACCATGACATGGAGTTTACAGCAAGCGTAAAGCCGGGGAAAGGCCGCACGATTTCCGGAGTCATAAGGTAGAGCTCGAAGTTAATAGTTGGGAACTCCTTCTCGTTGAGTTTCAGGTTGCAAGTAGAGATAAAAGCGGCTTTTCTTCCCTTAGGCGAAAGCACAGGCGGCAGGTTTTCACAGGCCTGCGTGTAGGTCAACTGACTCGGCTTTCCGGAGAAATAGAACTTGAAAATTTCCCAGTTTCTGTCCGGGTTTCCGCCCGCGGTCCTGCCGTCTATGGTAACGGGGATATCAGCCATGCCTTCCGGTTTCTCCGTTCCGGGTATATCGTCATTGCACCGGCAGATAATGGATGTTCCCGAAACCGCGGGCTTCTCGCATCCTCCCGCGGGGACGGTGTCGCTTATCTGCCTGATGGAAACCGGGCTATCGCCCAGGTCGGCGAGAAATATTTCATTGCTGTTGTCCGCGTTCTTTCTTTTTTCCAGGTTTGCGCTGGACTCGAAAACCAGGTACCGGCCGTCCGGCGACCATGCCGGCCTCCTGCTGAGATAACCGCGTCCTTCGGTGATAACGGAGACTTCGCCTTTCTCGTCTCTTATGAATACTTCCGTTCCCAGGTTGGTGTTTTCCTTTTCAAACACGCAGTTCGACGCAAAGGCAAGGCGTTTGTTGTCCGGCGCCAGGGCCAGGTCATCAATGATACAGTTCTTTTGCCGGGTAAGCTGTTTAATGTTTCCTCTCTTCCATTTATATATCTCTGGAGACCGGTCGAAGTTATCATCGACTAAGTCGGCGGTGGAGATGAAAAACACCGTGCGCCCGTCATCCGTAACCCGGGGATCGGTATATCCCCCGGACCGGCAGGAGGTGAGCTGGATTATCCGCCACTCCGGCATATCCGAGTCGCTGCTCCAAAAAGCCGTCATCAGCAAGGACAGAACAAGTGCAGAAAGAAGAGCCCTTGTTTTCATGGCGCCTGCCTCCCTCTTTCTTCCAAAAGGAGGAAAAACATATCACCTTCACGAAACTCGGTTTTGCAGAACTCGTAAAACTCTTTGCCGGCTTCGTGAAATTGCACGAAAGCGGGTATTTTCTCCATGGATTTAAAGAAAGCTTTGGGATCGTACTCCTTTCCGGTGACCTGTTGCGCCAGCGCCAGAAAGTCTTCCTTTGAAAATGACGCCGGCAGAAGCTCGAAAAGCCGGGGCGTAAGCACGGAAAGCTCTTTAAGCCGCTCTGTTGCAGCTTCGAGAATTTTATGATGATCAAAGGCCGTTTCAGGAGGATTTTGCAGGGAGAACCAGCCGGTTTCCCTGGCGTCATCCCCTGCTCGGGGGACTATCGAATCGGCGCGCACCAGGGCAAGATAAGCCGCGGAGATCACTCTGGTGCGGGGGTCCCGCTCCGGGTCGCCAAATGTTCCCAGAGGAATCAGGCTGAGACCAGTAACACCCGTCTCTTCCTCAACCTCCCGGACCGCAGCGGTCTCCAGCGACTCGTCAATCTCCACGAACCCGCCGGGAAGTGCCCAGTAGCCCTGATAGGGGTCTTTTTTACGCTCGATTAAAAGCACCTTGAGCTCCCCTTCTGCAAATGAAACCATGACCACGTCACAAGCTACAGAAGGCTTTTCATACTTGCCCCGGTCATATCCTGCGGGAGCCTTGTGACCGGGCCGGTTTTTATCTTCTTCCTTCATCGCTGCCCTCTATGTAAAGCCTCCTTGATTTCATCTTAAATTAACAGCCTGGGAGGGGTACTCCAGTGGGCACAACCTTCGTCTGTAAAAAACATTCTTATTTCAAAATGTAAGGTAGCTTCTCAATGTAGTCAAGGTTTTCCCGCCTCAAGGCAAGCCTGTTTTTCTGTTGGTGTTTTTACAACCTCGGGGTTGTTGTGGTAAAAGGGAAATCGAAAATCGAACAAGGCATTTTATGAACTTCTCCGAATCGACGTTCATATGCCGGTAGGCGATTGTCAATACATTACAATTAACAGCAGGAGTGCTCTCGCATACTTTCTGCCGGCTTATGCAAAAGGATGCTGATAAATTAGTGTTTGTTGCGAAACTCCGTTTTAGGAGTGCGCCTGCCTGTGCCGGACACGCCTGCCTGTTAAGTTCCGGCTTGCCGGAACTTACAAAAAGGCGTCTCGTAAACTGTGAGCATCTTGTGGAGCGCATCTCCGGAAAGCTTGCTTCCCGGCGAAAAAAGCGGACAGCTTGCTGCCGAACTCCAAAAACGGAGTTTCCGCAACAAGCACGAATTAAAAATTTCCCCCAGTAAAAAGACCGGCTTCGAACTCTCGCGTGCGAGCGACTTCAGTCGCGAGTGAACTCGCTCGCACATATAGCAATCATCTTCATCAAAGACCGCAGGCGGCGCATTACATCTCTTCCAATCGCTTTTTCGCCCACAGCCGATAGAGCTTGTTCTCCGGAGCAACTTCGGCAAGCGATCCCTCGGGAAGGTCAACGCAAAATCGGTACTCTGCTTTGGCCTTTTCGTGCCGATCCATCTTCTCATAGGTCTCGGCAAGCCAGAAGTGGCTGCGAAGATAGTTGGGTTGAATGGAGATGGCCTTTTGGTAAAAGGTCACCGAGTCCTCGTCCGAGAAGTGAAAGAACCTCCCCAAAAGGCTCGGCATCTCGTAGATGATCCGCGCCCAGTAACGGTAAATGCCCCCGTACATGTAAGAGTGGTCGCTCTTGGAAACCATGATCGTGCCCAATACCGAGTCCTTGAAAGCGAAGCCCGAGAACAGGCCCCTGGCAAGCGTTCGCGCAGCCATGTTCCAGATAAGCCAGTAATGCGCCCGCGCGTTTTCACTGTCCCTGGAGAGAACCTCTCGGCAGGATGATATGCCCTTGTTTGCGAAACGCACCTGCTCATCCTTGGAAAGGCGCGGAGTGCCGTAGACCGCGGAGCGTATCTCATCGGCTTCGATTACCCAGTAGGTGGACCGAGCCAGCCGGATGCGAAGATCGACGTCCTGCGGGTTATCAGCCGCAAGCTTCTCATAGCACTCGACCGATTCCTTTGCCCGGGCAAGGTCGTCGCGATGTTGCCAGGCAGCCTCAGCCTTCTCCCGGAGGGTGTCCCCCCCGAAAACGGAAAATGGAAACAGCAACAGAGCGAACACCAGAAAGCAGGTCCTCATGCTATCCCCCTTTGCAAAGCTGCCCTACTGCGCAGGTTCTATGGCACTCCCTGCAAGGCACTGTGGCCGGTATTCATTCCATGTTCAAAAGCTCTTTCAATCGCCGCAACTGTTGGCGCACCTGGCCGCCGGCCGTGCCTCCCCGCACAGAACGCCGGTTAACTGCTGCATCCAATGAAAGCCAGTCTTTTATATCCTCTTCAAAAAGCTTGGAAAAGCCCCTCATCTCTTCCAGGCTAATCTTTTCCAAAAGCCGGCCCGCGTCTTCGCAGTGCCTTACCATGTTGCCTGCGACCTCATGGGCCTCTCGGAACGGCATGCCCTTGGAGGCGAGATAGTCAGCAACGTCGGTGGCAAGCAGGAACCCGGAGGAGCACGCTTGCCTCATCCGGTCCGGATGCGCTTCCATGGTGGCTACCAGCCTCTCGGAAACCGCCAGGCAGTCGAGAAGCGTGTCCGCGGCATCGAACATGCCCGGCTTGTCCTCCTGGAAGTCGCGGTTGTAGGAAAGAGGCGTTCCCTTCATGATGAAAAGAAGCGAAACCAGAGCGCCGATGACCCGGCCGGACTTGCCGCGCACCAGCTCCGCGGAGTCCGGGTTCTTTTTATTGGGCATCATGGAAGAGCCGGTGCACAGGCTCTCCGAAAGCTCGACAAACCCTATCTCCGGAAGACCCCACCAGATGAGCTCCTCCATCAGGCGGCTCAAGTGGACCATGACAATGGAAGCCGCGGACGCGAACTCGACGAGGTAGTCCCGGTCACTTACCGCGTCCAGGCTGTTTTCGAGGAGACCGTCGAACCCGAGCTCGCGGGCGGCCATCTCCCGGTCAATGGGAAAAGTGGTGCCGGCAAGTGCGCCCGCTCCCAGCGGACAGAGATTGGTCCTCCTCCTGCAATCCATAAAACGGTCAACGTCGCGCAGGAACATCTCAGCGTAGGCCAGAAGGTGATGAGAGAAAAGAATGGGCTGGGCTTTCCGGGTGTGGGTAAAGCCGGGCATGACCGCTCCGGGGTTCTTCTCCGCCTGGATGAGAATGCTTTTGATTAGCTCTTTAAGCAGGCGAGTCGCTTCATCAGTGACCTCCCTGAAGAAAAGCCGGGTGTCAACGGCGATCTGGTCGTTGCGGGAACGGCCGGTATGGAGCTTGCCGGCAAGGTCTCCAATCTTCTCCCGGAGACGATACTCCACGTTCATGTGGATGTCTTCCAGCTCGGGACGAAGCTCCAATGCGCCGGCGCGGGCCTCCTCCAGTATCTCGGAAAGGCCGGAGATGAGCTTTTTCGACTCGGACTCCGATATTATCCCGCAAGCGCCCAGCATGCGCGCATGCGCGATGCTGCCCCTCAAGTCAACCAAGGCCAGCCGGCAGTCAAAAGAGACGCTCTCGGAAAAAGAAGCCAACAGCTCGTCTGTATCGCCTCTGAACCTTCCTCCCCACGGCTTGTCCGGCATAATGTTCTTCCTTATTCCTTTTTCTTTTCTTTCGGGCAAAAAACTTTGCATCGCTTGCTCGCGATTACAATCGCCCGCAAGCCTTGTCATTACTTTCATCTTGGCCGGCTCGGCGGCCCCGCTTGAGATGCTTCGAGCATATAACATATCACATGGCCGGACAACTTGACAAAGGGCTCGGGTTCGTGTTACTGAATAGATATTCAGTTCGGGTCGGCTTAGTGGCGCCGGGTTCATGCAGGTCAGTGATGAGTTCCAATCGAGGTTCCAAACATGAGACGATTTTAAACGCCGCGGTGAAGGTGTTTGCGCGCCAGGGGTTTCATCACTCCCGTATCGCCGACATAGCAGAGGAGGCCGGCGTAGCGAGCGGCACCATATACCTTTACTTCCGGAACAAGGACGACGTTCTTATCAGCGTATTTGAAGAGAGCCTTGATCACGTAATCCGGGAGATAAAGGCGGAGCTTGACAAGCTTTCGTCTCCGGAGGACAAGCTGAGCCGGGTTATCGATCTCCACCTCAAGATGTTAAAGGAGCACCGGGACATAGCGGAAGTGCTCCAGGTCGAGCTCCGCCAGAGCCACAAGTTCATGAAGGAGTACGAGCCGGTGCGTTGGATCGAGTACCTCGACATCATCGGCGGCGTTCTCCAGGAGGGACAGAAGCAGGGGGTGTTTCGCAAGGACCTTTCCCTGAGCGTTTTCAAGCGGGCGGTGTTCGGTGCCATGGACGAGATAGCGCTTTACTGGGTGGTAGCTAAAAAGGACGAGAAGTACCTGGAGCAGGCCGCCCGCGAGCTCGCCCGATTGATGCTGGAGGGACTTGGCGCCCGAGAGTCTTCCGGCGCTTCATATAAGAGCTCGGCCAGAGGCTCTTTTGGCCGGGCGGGCAAAGGTTAATGTTCTCGACAAGAGAGGGAAATTATTCAGGAGAGTGAAAGGAGGAACGAAAGTGAAGATTGTAGTATGCATGAAACAGACACCGGATACGGAGGCCACCATTAAGATCAGTGGTGATGGCAGCGGCATTGACGAACAGAACATCAAGTGGATCGTCAACCCCTATGACGAGTACGCGGTAGAGGTTGCGCTCCGTCTCAAGGAGAAGTTCGGTGGCGAGGTATTTATCGTAACCATGGGCACGGACCGTGTAATCGAGTCCATGCGTACCGCCCTGGCCATGGGCGCGGACAAGGGCGTCCACCTAAAGGACGACGCTTTTGCCGGCTCTGACGCCATGGGCGAGGCCAAGGCCCTTGCCGCAGCAGTGAAGTCCCTCGAGCCGGACCTGGTTCTTTGCGGCAAGCAGGCCATTGACTGGGACATGGCACAGGTTCCCCAGATGATGGCCGAGGTCCTGGATATGCCCCAGTGCACCACCACCTCGATGCTCACCGTATCCGACGACGGCAAGAGCGCGGAGACCAAGCGCAAGATCGAGGGGGCGGAGGAATCTTACGACATCAACCTCCCCGCAGTGGTCTCGGTGGACAAGGGCATCTCGGTACAAGCCTCGGACCCCATCCAGGAGGCGCGTTACGCCAGCCTTCCCGGAATCATGAAGGCCAAGAAAAAAGAGATCAAGGAGATGGGCATGGCAGACGCCGGCCTGTCCGCGGACGACGTGGGCGACTCCGGGGCCAAGGTCAAGGTCACCGGCTATGAGCCGCTCCCCGAGCGCGGCGAAGGCAAGGTCTTCAAGGACGACGAGACCGAGAACATGGTCAAGGAAGTCGTCAAGCTCCTCCGCGAAGAGGCAAAGGTCATATAAGCCCCCCCCGGGCTCGAAACCAATCCTGGAAAGAAAAAGGAGAAGATAAAATGGCAAGTGGCGTAATGATAGTAGCGGAACACAGGGACGG